>JAQUSA010000066.1 GCA_028715315.1 Candidatus Omnitrophota bacterium
GAGTGTTGAGGTCTGGGGCCGGATACTCGCGGCGGGTAAACCTTACGGCCTTATCCCGGCGGGCCTCGGGTCAAGGGACACGCTGCGCCTAGAGGCGGGTTGTCCGCTATACGGGACGGATACCGACGAGACGAAGACCCCGCTCGAGACTAACCTGATGTGGGCGGTAGACATGAACAAGGATTTTATCGGAAAGAAAGTGATAGCGGAGCGCTCGGCGTCCGGAGCGAAAGAGGTCCTTGCGGCGTTCGAGATGCTCGACAGGGCGATACCGCGCACGGGCTGCGCCGTAGAGAAGGGCGGATCGGAGATCGGCGTTGTCACAAGCGGCTCATATTCGCCCACGCTGAAGAAGAACATAGGTTTCGCATATCTGACGCCCGTGAATTCCGCCGTAGGGAGCGCTATAGATATATTGGTGCACGCGGAGAGGAAAAAGGCCGTCGTGGTAAAGGCCCCATTTTATAGGAGAAAAAAATAATGGCTGACACCGGAAAACTGCTTTTTACGAAGACGCATGAATGGCTCAGGATAGAAGGCAATGTGGGATATGTCGGGATATCCGACCACGCGCAGAAAGAGATAACGGATGTCGTATTCGTCGAGCTCCCCAAGATAGGCAGGGAAGTAGCGAAGGAGGGCGAGGCCGCGGTGGTCGAATCGGTAAAGGCCGCATTTTCAATATATGCGCCGGTATCGGGCAAGATAGTCAAGGCCAACGGCGCGGTCGAGAAGGACCCGTCCATAGTGAACAAGTCCCCGTATGATGACGGCTGGTTCTTCGCGATCGAGATGAAGGACGCTAAAGAGGCGGATACCCTTATGTCTTTTAAGGATTACGAGGAATTCATAAAGAGCGGAGCCCATTGATTTGAAATATTCGCCGCACACCGATAAAGACAAGAAAGAGATGCTCGCCGCTATCGGCGCGTCCTCGGCCGAAAGCCTCTTTGAGGCTATACCCGAGGGGTTGCGCGCCGGAAAGCTCGACCTGCCGGAGGGAATATCCGAACTCGAACTGAAGAAGTCGATCCATGATAAGGCCGATAAGAACTACTCGACCAACAAGCTTATATCATTCCTTGGAGGCGGCGCCTACGAGCACCATATACCGCAGGTGGTCGAGAGCATAATATCGAGGGGCGAGTTCCTTACCGCTTATACCCCCTACCAGGCGGAAGCCAGCCAGGGCACGCTGCAGGCGATATACGAGTACCAGAGCCTCATATGCGAACTTACGGGAATGGATGTAGCCAATGCATCGATGTATGACGGGGCGTCCGCCCTCGCGGAAGCGGTCTTGCTGGCCGTCAGGGAGACAGGGAGAAAGCGGGTCATTTTCCCCGAGTCGCTGCACCCGGAGTACAGGCAGGTTGTCAGGACCTACATGTCAGGATATAAAGTGGAGTTCACCGAGATCCCGCATGCCGGCGGCGTCTATGACGAAGCCGTCCTCAAGAAGGAGGTCGATGGCGATACTGCGTGCGTCATCGTGCAGAACCCTAATTTCTTCGGATGCATAGAACATGCCGACAGGATCGAATCGATATGCCACGCTAAGGGCGCGCTGCTTATCGCGTCCGTGAACCCCATCTCATTGGGAGTGCTCAGATCCCCGGGCGAGTATAACGCCGATATCGCGGTCGGCGAAGGCCAGCCGCTCGGTATACCGCTCTGCTACGGAGGGCCCTATTTGGGCTTCTTCGCAGTGAAGGAAAAACATATGCGCAGGATGCCGGGAAGGGTGGCCGGCGTGACGAAGGATATGGACGGCAAGCGCGGTTTTGTCCTGACAATGCAGGCGCGCGAACAGCATATCCGCCGCGAGAAGGCGACATCGAATATATGTTCGAACGAGGGCCTTATGGCGCTGGCGGCCTGCGTCTACCTCTCATCTGTAGGCAGGGAGGGCATCAAGGAGACCGCGCGGCAGAACGTGATGAAGAGCCATTACATGAAGGAGAAGATCCTGAAGTTGAGTGGTTTTGAGCTATTTTCGGACGCGCCGTTCTTCAACGAATTCGTCGTAAGGTGCGGAAAGGACCCCGAGAAGATAATCGGGGACCTGCTGAAGCACGGGATAATGGGCGGCCTGCCCCTGGGCAGGTTCTACCCTGGAATGAAAAATTGCATGTCGATCTGCGTGACTGAAACTAAATCGAAGGCGGAAATGGACAAGTTCGCCGAAGTCCTGAGCAAACACTGAAAGTGCTGAAAGTGGAAAAGCTTATATTTGAAATAGGTTCCGCGGGAAGGAAGGGTTATTCGCTCCCGAAGCTCGACGTCCCCGACGCCGACATGAAGGAGCTTATCCCGGAGGATCTCCTGCGCAAGTCGGAAGCGGCGCTCCCGGAAGTTAGCGAGCTCGATTGTGTCCGCCATTTTACGCGCCTCTCGCAGCTGAACTATTCTGTCGATACCAATTTTTACCCTCTCGGCTCGTGCACGATGAAATATAACCCTAAGATAAACGAGAAGATGGCGTCCCTGCCGCAGTTCGCGGACCTGCACCCTTACCAGCCGGAATCGAGCGTCCAGGGCATGCTCGAGCTCCTTTACGAGACCGAGCAGATGCTCTGCAAGATATGCGGGATGGATGCTTTCACGCTGCAGCCGGCCGCCGGAGCGCACGGTGAGCTTACAGGCATGCTGATAGTCCGCGCGTACCACACGTCGAAGGGCAACCCGCGCAAGAAGGTCATCATACCTGATTCGGCCCACGGGACGAATCCCGCGAGCGCCGCATTATGCGGATATGAAGTGGTCGCGGTCAAGTCCGACAGGAACGGCAGGATAGACCTCGACGCGCTTAAGGCCGTCGTGGACGGAGAGACAGCCGTCATGATGCTGACAAACCCGAGCACGCTCGGGCTTTTCGAGAAGAACGTCCGGCAGATAGCCGATATAGTGCATAAGGCGGGCGCGCTGCTCTATCTCGACGGGGCGAACATGAACGCGCTCGTCGGCATCGCGAGGCCCGGCGACATGGGTTTCGATATATGCCACGTCAACCTCCATAAGTCATTTTCCACGCCTCACGGCGGGGGCGGCCCGGGCTCGGGCCCGGTGGGAGTGACTGCCGCGCTGTCCGATTACCTGCCGGTGCCGCGCGTGAAGATAAAGAGGAACAGGTTTATCCTGGACGCCGAATCCAAGAAGTCGGTCGGAAGGGTCCGCGCTTTTTACGGGAATACAGGGGTGATAATAAAAGCCTACTGCTATATGAAATCCCTTGGCGGGGACGGCCTGAAAGACGCTACGATAGAGGCTGTCCTTAACGCGAATTACCTCAAAGCCAGGCTGAAGGGCCATTACGCGCTGGCCGTAGATGACGAGCCCTGCATGCACGAATTCGTGCTTACCGGAAAGGACAAGAAGGACTTCGGGGTCAAGACGCTCGACATAGCCAAGCGCCTGCTCGACTACGGATTCTACGCCCCGACGATCTACTTCCCGCTTATCGTGGAAGAGGCGATAATGATAGAGCCGACCGAGACGGAGTCCAAGGATACGCTCGACTCGTTCGTTGAGACGATGATAAAGGTCGCCAACGAGGCGAGGTCCGAACCCGGGCTGTTGACATCCGCCCCGCACTCCACGCCGGTGCGCAGGCTCGACGAAGTCTTGGCGGCAAGGGAACTCAACCTAAGATGGAAAAGACCTGGCGCCTGATAGTCGAAGGTGAACGAGGGCCCGCCATGAACATGGCCGTTGATGAGGCGATAATGGCCAAGGTTGCCGACGGCAGCTCGATGCCCGCCCTCCGCATATATAAGTGGCTCAAACCCTGCGTATCGGTCGGGAAATTCCAGGATATTGATGTGGCGCCCGGCACGGAGGTCGTAAGGCGGCCCACCGGCGGCGGTTCGGTACCGCATGGCGCGGAAGGATTTACATATTCCATGGTATACCGCGAAGGTTCCGGATGCATAACAAAGGGCGCCGCAGCCTCCTACAACCAGATACACGAGTGCGTTGCCGAGGCATTGAGGTCGATCGGCCTGGAAGCCCGACTGTTCACGCCAGGGCGCGCGCCCGCAAAGCCCTTCGGGGAGTGCTTTTCATCCCCCGTGCCGTCGGATGTCATGTCGGGAGGCAGGAAGGTCGCCGGGGCGGCCCAGAGGAGGAAGCGCGGGACCGTCCTGCACCAGGGGCAGGTCAGTTTAGACCTTGACGTTTCAGGTAAATGGTCGTATAATGCATTCCAAACCGCATTCATAAACTGCCTATCCAAACAGCTGGACCTGAGATTCCTGGAAACCCGGGTCTCTGAGGAAGAAAACAATCTGGCCGAGGAACTGGCTATGGATCATAACGAGGAGGTGACGAAATGAAGGCTAAGGTAGACCCGAATCTCTGCACAGGCTGCGAGCTATGCACGAATATATGCCCCGACGTCTTCGCGATGGAAGGGGATGTAGCGGCGGCCAAGGTCAGTCCTGTCCCCGCGGCAGCCGAGGCGACATGTAAGGAAGCCAAGGAAAGCTGCCCGGTTGAAGCTATATCTATAGAATAACGAATAATAAATAAAAAAGGAGTGCTGTAATGAAAAAGCTGGCATTGGTGTTGGTCGTGGTGTTCATCGCGTCGGCGATGTGTGTGAATGCATTTGCTGCCGAACAGGAGAACGGTTTCGCGAAGTTCTGGCGCGGAGTTTTCCAGTGGCCGTTCAACGCCGCTAAGGACAGCGCGAAGGTAGTCGGAGATACCGGTGTCAAAGCCGTAGGTACCGTTGCCGATGAGGGCAAAGCGATCGGCGGCACGCTTACAGGAGAAGAGGGCGCAGCCGAGAAGGTCGTAACGAACCCGGTGGTTGGAACAGCCGAAACGGTAAAGACCGGTGTTGTCGGAACGGGCGAGATGCCAGGCAAGGCCACTGAAGAATCATGGCCGGCCAATAAGTAACATTTGTATTATACTACTCATACTAAAGAAATAGGATCCAGATAGAAAAAGCCCGGGGCCTCCATGACTCCCGGGCTTTACCTCTAAAACGTAAAATATATGGGAAAAACTATATCAGAAAAGATCCTTTCCGAGCATTCGGGAAGGGACCTAAATGCCGATGATTTTGCCATCATCAGGGTCGACCTGTGCCTGCTGCAGGACGGCACGGGGCCTCTTGCGGTCAGGCAGCTCGAGCAACTCGGGATAAAGGATGTCGTCAACCCGCAGGGCATAGCGGTATTCCTCGACCACGCGGCGCCTTCCCCCAGGAAAGAGCTTTCCAACGATCACATCACATTGAGGAATTTCGCGCGCAGGACCGGATGCTATCTTTTCGAGATAGGCGAGGGCGTCTGCCACCAGATCATGAGCGAGATGTTCACCTCGCCCGGCGACGTGCTTGTCGGGGCCGATTCGCATACGTGCACCGGCGGCGCGTTGGGCGCCTTTGCGACGGGCATGGGCTCCACCGATGTCGCTGTGGCGATGGGGCTCGGAAAGACGTGGTTCCGGGTGCCGCGCACCATCAAGGTGGTCGTGAACGGTAAGTTCCGCCCGGGAGTTTTTGCTAAAGATTTTATGTTATTCCTGATAGGCACGCTCGGCGCCGAAGGCGCGACATATAAGGCCATTGAGTTCACCGGTGAGGCGATGGAGTCCTTGCCGATGCCCGAGCGCCTCGTAATATCGAATATGGCCGTTGAGGCGGGCGCGAAGGCCGGTATATTCGCTTCCGATAAGATGACGAAAGCATACCTGAAACTGCACGGCAGGGAAGATAAATATAAGGAATTGCGCTCCGATAAGGACGCAAAATACGATAAAGAGATAGATATCGAGGTGGATAAGCTTGTCCCTATGGTATCGATGCCCCATACGGTGGACAATACGAAGCCGGTGGAAAAGGCCGGAAAGGTAAAGGCCCACCAGGTATTCATAGGGTCATGCACGAACGGCAGGATAGAGGACCTCAGGGTCGTAGCCGATATATGGAAGGGCAAGAAACGCGACACGGATACGCGCGTTATAGTTACGCCGGCGTCGAAGGACGTATACCTGCTTGCGGCCAAGGAGGGCCTAATAGAGACGTTCGTGGAATTCGGCGCGACCGTCACGACCCCCGGCTGCGGCGC
>JAQUSA010000067.1:0-3923 GCA_028715315.1 Candidatus Omnitrophota bacterium
CCGACATAAGCATCCAGGCGAAAGAGATATTGAGGATGCGCGACAGGATAGAAGAGCTGCTCGCGAAGCATACGGGCCAGCCGCTTGAGAAGATAAAGAAGGACACGGACAGGGACTATTTCCTCAGCGCCGAAGAAGCGAAGGCCTACGGCATCGTTGACGAGGTCATAAAAGGAAAGAAGAAGTAGCCGAAGGATACATGAAAAAAGAAAACCAATCCAAGGATTCCTTACCGCTTTTACCCTTAAGGGACATGGTCGTATTCCCGTTCATGACCGTCCCGCTGGTCGTGGGCCGCGAGAAGTCTATCGCGGCCGTCGAGGAGTCTTTGACCAAAGATAAGACGATACTGCTTTGCGCGCAGAAGTCGGTCAAGGTCGAGGAGCCGTCCGCAGATGACATATATCCCATCGGCACGGTCGGCCAGATCATCCAGTCCGTAAAGCTTCCCGACGGCTCGTATAAACTGCTCGTCGAGGGGCTCTACCGCGCACGGGTCATCAAGCTCTACGCCTTAAAGGGCTACCTGAACGCGGATATCGAGAACGTCCCGGTTCCCGCGGAGAAGACCATCGAGGTCGAAGCGATGGTGCGTTCCATGGTGAACCAGTTCGAGGAATATGTAAAGCTGAACCAGCGCGTGCCTACCGAGGCGTATGCGACCATCGCGAACATAGCGGACCCGGACCAGATGGCCGACACCGCCGCGTCATACCTGACCATGCGCGTCGCCGAGAAGCAGGCGATACTCGAGATACTCGACCCGGTCGACAGGATAAAGAAGCTTACCGAGGTCCTCAATTCCGAGATAGGCATCCTGCAGATAGAGAAGAAGATATCATCGAACGTGCGCAAGCAGATAGAGAAGGCGCAGAAGGAATATTTCCTGCAGGAACAGCTGAAGGCGATCGAGAAGGAGCTCGGGCAGAAGGACGATTACAAGAACGAGCTCGACGAGCTGAAGGACAAGGTCAAGCAGGCCAAGATGCCGAAGGACGCGCAGGAAGTCGCGATGCGCGAGGTCGAAAAACTTTCCAGGATGTACCCGAGCTCTCCCGAGGCCACCGTATCGCGAAACTATATAGACTGGCTTGTGGCTATACCGTGGTCGGCCAGGACCGAGGATAACCTCGATATAAAGAACGCCGAGAAGATACTGGCCGAGGACCACTACGGCCTCGAGAAGCCGAAGGAGAGGATACTCGAATACCTCGCGGTCCGCAAGCTCGTCAAATCGATGAAGGGGCAGATACTCTGCTTCGTCGGCCCGCCAGGCGTCGGAAAGACATCGCTCGCGAAGTCGGTCGCCCGCGCGCTTGGGCGCAATTTCGTGCGCGTATCGCTAGGCGGCGTCCGCGACGAGGCGGAGATACGCGGCCACCGCAGGACATATATCGGCTCGCTTCCGGGCCGCGTCATACAATCCATAAGGAAGGCCAAATCGAAGAACCCGGTCTTCCTGCTCGATGAGGTCGATAAGATGTCGACGGACTTCAGGGGAGACCCCGCGTCCGCGCTTCTCGAGGTCCTCGATCCCGAGCAGAACTCGACGTTCTCCGACCATTACCTCGAGGTCGAGTTCGACCTGTCGGACGTCATGTTCATCACTACCGCGAACTTCCAGGATAATATCCCTTTCCCGCTCCAGGACAGGATGGAGATGATAAAGATACCCGGCTATACCGAATATGAGAAGGCCAAGATAGCGCAGGGCTTCCTTATCCCCAAGCAGATAAAGGCGAACGGCCTGAAGGTCGAGGATATAAAGTTCACGCAGGACGGTATATTGAAGATGATAAGAAGGTATACGCGCGAGGCGGGCGTGCGCAACCTCGAACGCGAGATAGCGCGCGTCTGCAGGCGCATCGCGAAAGAGGTCGTGGAGAAAGAGAGGGACCTGAAGATAAGGCTGACCGGCAGCCGCATAGAGAAATATCTCGGCCCGATGCAGTTCACCGAGCCGAAGAAGGAAGAGAAGAACGAGGTCGGCGTCGCCACGGGGCTCGCCTGGACCGAAGCCGGCGGGGACATAATATCGATCGAGTCCACCCTGATGAAGGGCAAGGGCAAGCTTACGCTTACCGGAAAGCTCGGAGAGGTCATGAGGGAGTCCGCGCAGGCGGGTTTCAGCTATATACGTTCCCGCGCGAAAGAGCTCGGGATATCGGACGATTTCTACAGGAAGACCGACATACATATACATATCCCCGAGGGAGCTATCCCGAAGGACGGGCCTTCCGCCGGCATAACGATGGCCACGGCGCTGGTCTCCAGCCTCACGAAAACTCCCGTTAAGAAAGACGTCGCGATGACCGGGGAGATAACGCTGCGCGGGAGGGTGCTCCCTATAGGCGGGCTGAAGTCGAAGATACTCGCGGCGCATATGGTCGGCATCAAGACCGTAATAATCCCGAAGGATAACGAGAAGGACCTGATAGAGATACCGAAGAACATACTTAAAGACCTGAAAGTAGTGACCGTAGAGAACATGGACCAGGTCCTGGATATCGCGCTTGAGAAGAAGCGCGGCAGGGCGCCGAAGGCGGCCCCCAAGAAGATCTTCAGGCCCACTATCTATCAACGTTTACCGATCCAAACCTAAACAGGAGGAAGGCGCATGAAAAAGAATTATCTTATGACACCGGGACCAACACCGGTCCCGCCGCAGGCGCTGCTTGCAATGGCGGAACCGATAATACACCACAGGACACCGGAGTTCATGGAGATATTCAGGGAAGTATGCGAGCTCCTGAAATTCGTTTTCCAGACCCAGAACGACGTCATAACATTGACTTCCTCGGGCACAGGCGCGATGGAAGCCGCGGTCGCGAACCTGCTCTCTCCCGGCGACAAGGCGATATGCGTCCAGGGCGGTAAATTCGGCGAGAGATGGACCGAATTGTGCAAGGCATACGGCGTCACTCCTGTAATAATAAACGTCGAATGGGGCAAGGCCGTGGACCCGAAAGCCATAGAGGCCGAATTAAAGAAAGACGCTTCTATACAAGCGGTCTTTACAACCCTCTGCGAGACCTCTACCGGCGTCCTGACTGATATCAAGGCGATCGCGCAGGTAACGAAGGCCCATAACGCGGTCATTGCGGTTGACGCGATATCCGGCCTCGGCGCGGAAGAGATAAAGACCGACGAGTGGGGAATAGATGTGGTGGTGTCCGGCTCGCAGAAGGGCCTGATGATACCCCCCGGGCTGGCGTTCATATCATTGAGCAAGAAGGCATGGGAGAAGGTCGAAAAATCCAAGAGCCCGAGGTATTACCTGAGCCTCAAGAAGGCGAAGAAAGCGATCGACGCTACCGATACTCCCTTTACTCCGGCGATATCGCTGGTCATCGCGCTGCGCGAGACGCTCAGGATGATGAAGAAAGAAGGCCTTGATGTCATATTTAACCGCCATAAGATACTTGCGTTAGCCACACGCGAGGCGATGGAAGCGATGGGCCTGAAGCTCTTCGCTCCTACCGCGCCTTCCAACGGCGTGACCGCCGTAAGCTTACCGGAGGGGATCGACGGCGAGAAGCTCGTAAAGCATATGAGGGATAAATACGGCGTAGGGATAGCGGGCGGCCAGGCAGAACTGAAGGGTAAGGTCATCCGCATCGCGCATATGGGGTATATAACGGACACGGATATACTTATGACGATCGCCGTTCTCGGAATGGCGCTCGCCGAGATGGGATTCAGGGGCGAACCCGGGGTGGGCGTCGAAGCCGCAGAGGAAGTGCTGCTCGAGGGCCGCGACAGGAATCCCGTCGAATCCGCATAAAGCGCGGCCTCAACAGGGATCCGCATAATCATTAGGAGAAAATAGCAATGTTCAAAGTGCTCGTCAGTGACTCGCTGTCGGAAGAAGGGCTGAAGGTATTAAAGGACGAGAAGGAACTCCAGGTCGATGTGAAGCTGAA
>JAQUSA010000067.1:4023-6080 GCA_028715315.1 Candidatus Omnitrophota bacterium
CGCGGCTGCCGCAACGCGGTCAACGTCCCGTGCGTGGACCCCGAAGTATATAAGGCGATCCGCCCCTACGTGACGCTCGCCGAGAAGATGGGCCTTGTTGTAGGCCAGCTTTCGGACGGCCGGATGCAGGAGGTAAAGATCGAGTATTCGGGCGATATAGTCCAGCATGACATGGCGTCGGTAACGATAGCGTTCCTGAAAGGGCTCCTGACGCCCGTGCTGCAGGATACGGTAAATTATGTCAATGCGTCTTTTATAGCGAAAGAGCGCGGCATCAAGATAGTCGAGACAAAGACCTCGCAGATCGAGGAGTTCGCGAACCTCATAACTATCGAGGCGAATACCGACAAATCAAAGGTTGTTGTGGCCGGGACGCTCTCGCCGAGGAAGAACCCCCGCATAGTCAAGATAAACGATTTCTACGTCGAGGCATCTACGGTCGGATACCTGCTTGTGCTTATCAACGAGGACAAGCCCGGCATAGTCGGGCACATAGGCACGATACTCGGCCAGCACAAGATCAACATAGCGGGCATGACTTTGGGAAGGAAAAAGGCCGGCGGGCACGCGATGACCGCGCTGAACCTGGACGAAGAGGTCCCGGAAGCGGTCATGGAGGAGATACGTTCCGCCAAACACGTTATTGAAGCTAAACTGATAAAGCTATAATATGCCAAATACAGTCGTAGTAGGCGCCCAGTGGGGAGACGAGGGCAAGGGAAAGATAATAGACATATTCTCGCGCGACGCGGATTATATCGTGCGTTACCAGGGCGGAAATAACGCCGGGCACACGGTCGTAATAGGCAAAGGCGAGTTCATCCTGCACCTCATCCCTTCGGGCATCCTGCATAAGGGTAAGATATGCGTGATAGGCAACGGCGTCGTTGTGGACCCGGAAGCCCTGATAAGCGAGATAGAGAGCCTGCGTTCGAAAGGCATCCATGTCGGAGACAACCTGAAGGTCAGCGACCAGGTCCACCTTATATTCCCGTACCATAAGGAGATCGACCGCCTCAGCGAGCGCCGCAAGAAGATCGGCACGACAGGCCGCGGCATCGGGCCGTGCTATGTGGATAAGGTCGGCAGGTCGGGCATAAGGCTCGCGGACCTCCTCGATGACGGGCTCTTCAGGAAAAAGCTGAAGGAGAACATCAGGGCCAAGAACGAGACGCTCCAGAAATTATACGGGCACAAAGGATTTTCGTTCGACGAGATCTATGACCAATTCGTCGGATACAGGAAGAAGATAGCGCGGTATGCGTGCAACACGACTATAATCCTGAACGAAGCGGTCAGGAAGAAGAAGCATCTCCTGCTCGAAGGCGCGCAGGGGACCCTGCTTGATGTCGACCACGGCACGTACCCGTACGTCACGAGCTCTAATGCTACCGCGGGCGGCGCGTGCACGGGGACTGGACTCGGCCCCTCGAAGATAGACAAGGTGACCGGCGTGGTTAAGGCGTACACCACGCGCGTAGGCGAAGGCCCGTTCCCGACCGAGTTCGGCCCGGACTTCATGGAAGTGATAAGGCAGAAGGGCAAGGAGTTCGGCGCGACGACGGGCCGTCCAAGGCGCTGCGGATGGTTCGACAGCCTGATCGTAAGGCACTCGGCGCTCGTGAACAGCCTGGACGCGATCGTCGTCACGAAGCTCGATGTTCTCGATGAGCTCAAGACGATAAAGATCGCGGTCGCGTATAAGCACAAGGGAAAGACATATAAGGATTTCCCGGCTAACATCGAGATGTTATGGGATGTCGAGCCGGTCTATGAAGAGCTTCCCGGGTGGGGAGAGGATACCTCGCACGTGGCAAGCTTCTCGAAATTACCAACTAACGCCAAGAAGTACCTGAAGGAGCTTGAAAGGCTCATCGGCGTAAAGATAGAGTTGGTTTCGGTTGGTAGCAGGCGTGAACAGGTTTTTAAGATGGGAGGTAAGAAGAAGAAGAGATGACTAACACAGTGTTTACACCTTTTGCGTTCATGAACGACCCGGTATTTACGGTGATGGAAAAATTCGCGCTCTGGTCGGTCCTCGGAGTCGCGATCCTTGG
>JAQUSA010000068.1 GCA_028715315.1 Candidatus Omnitrophota bacterium
CACCAGGAACATTAGCGCGCTATCCTTTCCCTTCGTGAAATCCTCAACGGTCTTGATGTTCTCCGCTATCGCCTCATCGGCGAATTTTTCCAGTTGCGAGGCGTCGGATATCTGCGATAACCCGCTCTCCGAGATTATCGCGGAGGCGTCCTTGCCTGTCTCGCACATCCGCAGGACGATATCCTTCGCCATCTTGCCGCTTATCTTTCCGGAATCTATCTCCCTGATCAACCCGGCAAGCGCCTGCGGCTCCATCTTTAGCTCATTTATCGATATGCCCTTCGAGTTCATGTATGCCGATATATCCCCCATAAGCCAGTTGGATATCACCTTGGGCTTATCATAATATTTCAGGCATGCCTCGAAATAATCGGCGTTCGCTTTTTCCTGGGTCAGGACTTCCGCGTCATATTCCGGAAGCCCTAGCGAGCCGATGAACCTGGCCTTCTTCGCTTCGGGTAACTCAGGCAGTCCCTTTCTTTCGGATTCGACGACAGACGGGTCGAGCGCGAACGGCACGAGGTCGGGTTCCGGGAAATACCTGTAATCATGAGCCTCTTCTTTAGAGCGCATCGAAATGGTCACGCACCTGTCGGGATCCCAGAGCCTCGTCTCCATGACGATCCTCTCCCCGGTCTCCGCGCATTTGACCTGCCTTTCGATCTCATACTCCAGCGCGGACCTGACCCCCTTGAAGGAATTCATGTTCTTGACTTCCGCTTTCGTCCCGAGGCCGGTATCGCCCTTCTTCCTTATCGATATGTTCGCGTCGCAGCGCAGGCTGCCCTTCTCCATGTCGCAATCGGAGACGTCGAGATACCTGAGCAGCAGCTTCAATTTCGTAAGGTACCGGTACGCCTCTTCGGGCGAATTGATATCGGGCTCGCTGACTATCTCGAGCAGCGGCATGCCGCAGCGGTTGAAATCCACAAGGCTCGAGTTCTCTCCCTCCTCGTGTATCAGTTTCCCCGCGTCCTCCTCCATATGCACCCTTTTTACGCGTATGGTCTTGACCTTGCCGCCGGCATCTATATCCACCTTCCCGTCCTCCGAGAGCGGTTCATCGTACTGCGATATCTGGTAGTCTTTCGGCAGGTCCGGATAGAAATAATTCTTCCTGTGGAATTTTACCTCCGAGGATATCTTGCAGCCGACCGCCAACGCGGTCCTTACCGCGGAGAGGAGCGCTTTTTTGTTCAGCACAGGCAGGACCCCTGGAAACCCAAGGCAGACCGGGCACGTATGCGAATTCGGGGAACCTCCGAATTCGGTAGTGCAACCGCAGAACATCTTCGACGCGGTCTTTACCTGCACGTGCACTTCAAGTCCTATTACGGGTTCATAATCCATCTAAAGTATCGGGCTCCTCTTATGCCAGTCGGTATAGCATTCGTACGCGTGGGCGGCCCTGAGGATCTTTCCCTCCCGGAAGAAGTCGCCTATAAGCTGCATTCCTATGGGCAGCCCGGACTTCGTGAAACCGCACGGCACCGATATGGCCGGTACGCCGGCCAAATTCACCGATATCGTGAATATGTCAGACAGGTACATCGACAACGGGTCCGACGACCTCTCTCCCACCCTGAACGCCGGCGTCGGTGACGTCGGGGTCAGTATGCAATCGAGCCCGGCCTTGAAGACCCTGTCGAAATCATCCTTTATGAGGGCGCGTACCTTCTGCGCCTTCAGGTAATACGCGTCGTAGTATCCGCTCGACAACACGTATGTGCCGAGTATTATCCTGCGTTTCGCCTCCGCGCCGAAACCTTCCCCGCGCGTCCTCTCGTACATATCGAGGATATTCTGCGGGTCCTCGCAGCGGTGCCCGAATTGGACGCCGTCGAAACGAGCGAGGTTGGACGACGCCTCGGCAGTGGCAAGGATATAATAGACCGCGACCGCGTATTCGGTATGGGGAAGCGACACCTCGGAGACCTGGGCGCCCTTGCCTTTCAGGAGCGCGATCGCCTCCTTCACCGCGGCATCTACCTCCTTGTCCATCCCGTCCACGAAATATTCTTTTGGTATTCCTATCTTCATTCCCCTGATATCGCCCGTAAGGCACGAGAGATAATCCGGCACGGGTATATTGACCGACGTGGAATCCTTTTCGTCATAGCCCGCTATCACCCCGAGAAGCAGGGCCGAGTCGCGCACGTCTTTCGTGAGCGGCCCTATCTGGTCCAGGCTCGACGCGAACGCGATCAGGCCGTAGCGCGATACCCTGCCGTACGTCGGCTTCATCCCGACAACGCCGCAGAGGGCGGCCGGCTGCCTTATGGAACCTCCGGTATCGGAACCGAGCGCCATGACCGCTTCATCGGCGGCCACGACCGCCGCGGAACCGCCGCTCGAACCTCCCGGTATCCTCGACGTATCCCACGGGTTAAGCGTCGGAAAATATGACGAGTTCTCGCATGAGGACCCGAACGCGAATTCGTCCATATTGGCCCGGCCCAGGACCACGGCGCCTTCAGCTTTAAGCTTTTCTATGACCGTCGCGTTATAGGGAGGCCTGAAACCCCGTAAGATCTTAGAGGCGCATGTGGTCAGTTCACCCTCGATGCAGATATTATCCTTTATGGCGACGGGAATTCCCCTTAGCTTTCCCTGCGCTGCGCGCGACCCCGCAGCAGCCGCGCGGGCTAAAGCCCCCTCCCTGTCGATACTCAGGTAGCCTTTGACCTTGCCGTCGACAGACTGCGCGCGGGAACAGACAGACTCGATAATATCTTCCGGCCTGACGGATCGCTTATCCATAAGGGCCAAGAGTTCATTTGCTGTCAGGGAATATAGGTTATCCATATTTACCGGTTATTCTTCTATTATCCTGGGGACCTTGAAAAAATCCCCTTTCTTCTGGGGAGCGTTCGATAGCACCGCCTCGCTGGGAGCGGACGGCCTTGCCTTATCCTCCCTGAACGGATTGGAAGCGGCATGGGGATGGCTCATCGGGGGGACATCCTTCGATATGTCGAGGCGCTCGTTCAGCTTATCGACATAACCGAGTATCCCGTCCAGCTGGCGCGCGATCAGGGAAACCTCCTGGTCGGTCAGCTTTAGCCTTGCAAGCCGCGCTACATACTTTACCTTATCGTCTTTTATACTCATATCAATAAATTAACCTATCATAAGTCATGCCCGATGTCAATCCGGGGCCTAAATAGCGTCGGCTATCACCGCAAATTGCTGCAGTGAAAGCTGTTCCGCCCGTATGCCGGGGTCTATCCCGATACGCGTAAGAAGCGCCGCGAGGCCCGGCTTATCCAGCGTTATCGCGTCGCTTGAAAGAAGCGAGTTCAACAGCGTCTTCCTCCTCTGGCCGAAACCCGCCTTGACGACCGCAAAGAATTTAGACTGGTCCTTGACCTGGACGGAAGGCTTCGGAAGGACCTGCATCTCGATGAAGGTCGAGTCTACATCCGGCTGAGGGTAAAAAGCATGCCTGCCGATATCCAAAAGCGCCTTCGGTTTTGTGTGGAACTGCACATAGACCGAAAGCGACCCGTAATCCTTTCCTCCCGGCTTTGCGCATATCCTGTCCGCGACCTCTTTCTGGACCATTATAAATATCGTCTCGAAATTGTTCCTGTTATCTATCAACCGCTCTATAATCGGCGTCGTTATATAATAGGGGAGGTTTCCTATCACCTTGACCTTGAAAGGCGCCTCGACCAGCACGGATTCGATGTCCACATCAAGAAAATCATCGCACAGGACTTTCACGTTGCTGAATCCCTTCATTATATCGTTGAGGGCGAGGCATACAGTCCTGTCCTTTTCTATCGCGAGGACCCTCTTTACCTCGCGCGCAAGCCTTGTCGTCAGCGCTCCGAGGCCCGCGCCTATCTCCATGACCCAGTCTATATTTGTAAAACCGCAGGCCATCATTATATCCTCGACCACGTCGCTGTCGACAAGGAAATTCTGGCCGAGGTATTTCTTCGGGACGATATTGTATTTCCTCAGCGCGGACTTGAGCTCCGGGAGGTACATTACCTGCGCCTCCCGCGGGACGCGCCGGCCATCGATACGGCAAGCTTTATCGATGCGATCATGGGCCCGGCGTCAGCGATCCCCTTTCCGGCTATATCGAATGCGGTCCCGTGACCCGGGGATGTCCTAGGAAAAGGAAGTCCGAGCGTGACATTTATGCTGTTATCCCGCGCTATCATCTTCAACGGGGTCAATCCCTGGTCATGGTACATCGCGATGATGCAATCGAGCCTGCCGCGGTAAGCGGAATAAAACAACGCCTCTGATGATATGGGCCCTATCACTCCCGGGCAGGATCTTTTCGCGGCTTTAACGGCCGGGCCTATGACACTTATTTCCTCCTTACCTATCTTTCCCCCTTCGCCCCCGTGGGGGTTAAGGCTGGCGACTCCTATCCTGGGCTTCGGGATGCCGAATAAGCCCTTCATCGCGCCATGGCTCAGCATGATGCAATCCACGATATCTTTTTTTGTTATCGCGCGGGGGATATCCTTGACCGGTATATGCCTTGTCACGAGGGCCACCCTTAACGGGCCGCCGGCAAGCATCATCGCGAATTTCCTGACCCCGAACCTTGCCGCTATATATTCGGTATGCCCCGTAAAATTCCTGCACGAGGCCGCTACGGCTTCCTTGCTCAGCGGCGCGTTGACTATGCAGTCCGCCTCGCCGTCCTCTATCATGTCGAGGGCGCGGTCCAGGTATATCAGGGACGCTTTCCCGGAGAGTTCCGATTGCCGGCCTATGCTTACACGGCGGGGGTCCACTGCGGCCGCGTCGACCAGCCTTACGTTCGCGCCGGCGAGCAGAGGTATCTTCAGTTTTCTCGAGACCGCGGAGAGCACGGACAGGTCCCCCACGACAATAAAATCGGCAAGCCTGAGCAACCCCTGGCTTGCCATCGATTTAAGCGTCACTTCCGGCCCTATTCCGAACGGGTCGCCTGTAGTTATAACGACCCGCGTCCGGCCCGGGGCCGCTCTTTTACTTGATCTGTATGAAGGCATCGCGTTTTAATTTCGCCATCCAATCCAGATACCTCTGTTGGGCCTTCTCCCTGTAAATGATATTTTCGATATCATCGCGCGCCTCGGAGAGCGTACGAGTCCTGGCATCCCTCTTTTCCTCGACCTTGAATATGAAATAACCCGTATCGGCCTTGACCGGATCGGATACCTCGCCCGCCTTCATCGCGAATATCACCTTATCGAAATCCTCGCGCATCTGGCCCTTTTCGACGAAACCGAAATCCCCGCCTTCCTCCGATTTAAGGCCCTGCGAATAGAGCGTTGCGAGCTCGCCGAAGTCCCTGCCTTCCTTTATGAGTTTCATGATATCATCGGCCTTCTGCTTTACCTCCGGCGGGCCGGACTTGTCATCGAAGCGCAGCATTATGACCCTGACGTGCACTGCCTCAGGCGCTTTAAATTCCTCGGAATGCTTCTTGAAATAGTCGTCTATCTCGGATGGGGTCACAACCACCTTCTCCCTGACCTCATGCGAAACGAGCTTGCCCATCATGATATTTTCCCTGTACCGTTTCTTAAGCACCTCGGTGGATATGCCTGCCTTTTGCACCTCGGAATAGAACACATCGTCTGACGGGAACTTGGATTTGATCTGCTTGAACTGCTCTTCCACTTCCGCATCATCCACCAGCACGCCCATCTTCTTGGCTTCCTGGAGGATCAGCTTATCCTCGATCATCTGGCTAAGGTAGTCTTTCCTGGCTGCCTCCACCTTAGCCGCAAGCTCTGCCCCTGAATATTCGTTCTCGAGATCGGCCTTTATCTGGCCCAGGGCTATATCGAGGTCGGCCTGCGTCAAGACCTCGTCATTGACGACCGCCAATATCTTATTAGCCGCGCCAACGCTCTCGGCGGAGGCGGCGCCGCAGAAGACCGCTAAGGCCGTATATCCGGCCGCTATAAATAATGCCGCGCTGCGGGTCATTTGGCCTCTCCGTCCAGTAACTTCTCGTTGATCTTGATATGCGCCTTGGACCTAAGGCTCCTGATCATATCGTCCATCATGCGCTTCTGCGACAGGTC
>JAQUSA010000069.1 GCA_028715315.1 Candidatus Omnitrophota bacterium
GCACGAGGCTGCCCCACCACACCGCGTTCACGCCCAAAATGGATATCACGAACCTTATCAGCCCGTAGACGGCGGTCTTTATCATCACGCCCGACATTATGCTCGATATGTGGCTCGGGGCCTGCGGGTGCGCATACGGGAGCCAGATATGCAGCGGCACAATACCCGCCTTCGTCCCGAAACCGGCAAGCAGGAACAGGAATATGATGCTCTTTATATTGCCCGGCATCACAAGGCAGGCCTGTTTGAACGCCGCGAACTCGAACGAACCGGCGTATTTATAGATGATGAGGAAGGCCGCGGTAATAAAGGCGGTCCCGATATGGGTCATCACGATGTATATCGTCCCCGCGGTCACAGATTTTTCATGTTTATAATCGAATACTACGAGGAAATACGACAGCAGCGACATGAGTTCCCACGCGACGAGGAACAGGAAGGCATTCCCGGCCGTCACAACCAGCGCCATCGATAGGACAAACGCCGTCATAAGCGCCCACGCGATGATCGTCTTCTTCCGGGAGCAGTCTCCCTTGAGGTAGCCGACCGAATAGACCGCCGACGGCACCGAAACGAGCGCTATAACCGCCAGGAAAAACAAAGACAGCGGGTCAAATAGTAATGAAAAACCTATGCTCAGATATTCCATATTATGGTTTTTAGACTAGTTAGAGGTAATGCTGGCAGGAGTCACTTTTCGCTGCAGTATTACTTGACTGCTATTGTGTTATTTTACGGCAAACCGGCGGAATTGTCAAGGCAGGCAGCCCGTTGAATGGAAATGTTATACGCTATTATTTATTCGCAACAATAATAAGATCATAAGAACTTCCCAAAAAACTTATCATCAATTCTCCGGCTCTTTTGTGATAACTTTCAATGGAATCGCTCATGTATTTCTTTCTGTCTTTGTCGGATAAATTCAAAGAATCTGCCAGCGCTTCCCATGATAGATTATCCCAGTTTTCTTTCTTGAGTAAACTAGGTACGATGCATTCCATGGGCAATGATTCTTTTATAACAATAAATGCTCGTCTATTTTCGCAGGGTATATTTCCCTTTTCAAACTGAAAGACTGCATCAGCAATCCGCAAATTAACATAATTATAGAATGCTCCTATCGTGCCAATGTGGTTAGCGTCGAACATCCGTCTTTTTCTTATGATGTTGCAAATTAATTCATATTCTTCCGGAATTTCACCTAAATATTTTACTTCTGTATAGTACTCTTTCTTCCCCCCTCTACTATGTATATCAGAAAGGCAGTCTACATTCCATGCACTCAAATCGACAATTTCTTCATATTTTACGCCATTCAAATAATCGGCCACAAATAATTCAATAAGCGTACTTAAGATAGCGTTTGATTGACTTAATCCTTCTTCATTAGTATTCCTAGACAAACTTTTATCTTTAAGGCGATTTTTGAAGTCTTTTGTTCCCTTTTTTTCTATATCAAATTTATTAAGTACGCTATCTATTTTAGCTAATTTGTTAGGGAAATAATAAGCAACGAAAGCAAAGGGGTATCTTGAAGAACTATCGTACCGATCCCAAGGAATAGATTTGTTATTAAGGGACAATTTACATAAATGGGATGTAGGCCTTATTTCTTTTTCGAATTTTTTAATCATTTCTTTCATATAACGTTTGAACTCAGCGGCTGAGCCCTACTAACGGGCGCCTAGAACAGTCCGTTGCAGTGAAATGCTAGGTGCCTATATTATCTATCGTTTTAATCCCATCCGTTCCAATAAAGGACGTGAAGTAATTTTAACGTTTCCGTATTTATATCCAATTATCTTAGCATTTTTATGATTATTGTCTATAAGAACTATCGTATCGGGAGAGGCAGCCGTGGCAGGTTTTATATAAACATAGGGTGGTTTTAAGGAACTCCCCTCTCTTGTCTCAAAGCAACGTAATAATCGTTCGTCTTCCACATATTTAGGATAAAGATCGCCAAGCGATTCAGGATATCTTCCGTTATTATAGGATTTATATCGCTCGATGTCTGACAAAAGGATTTTTATATTACTTGCGCAACCAATCGTATACTTTGCTTCCTTGGTATCGATAAACGCAGGAGTAAATATTACAAATGCAACTATCAGAACAATGATACTAATTAAAGATACGGTAAATGACTTGCTTAATCCTTTTGTCATCTTACCTTTCCTTATTTTTCATCACCTAACATATATTATGCGAGCTTCGCTTTCCGCTGTCAGGACGAGACCCTCGCGATTATCTTCTTCGCGGTATAGTAGAAGCCTATCTTCGGGTCCTTGAGGACCGGCGGCACAAAGCCGGATTCCTTGACCGGATGGAAGCCTGGCCCCTCGAGCAAAATAGCGACGGTATTGTCGTCGCGCAGGAACGGCTCGGGTATGTAGAAATCATTCTGCGGGCCGACCGATTCGTATTTTCCGAGCGCCTTGCCGTTCAGGTAGATTATGCAGCGCTCGAACGCGTAGTCTATCGTCAATTTCAACGCGCAGACGCCGCCCTTGCGCGGCAGGAACCTGAACTTCCGCCTGTACCATACTAGCTCGCCCATCTCTTCCGGGATGACGTATTTCCTCGCTGCGTGAGACTGCCTCCATTGCGACTCGTCGCAGTCCGGCTCGTGGTATCCCTTGATGAGCCCGCCGGCCTTCTCACGCACGAGCAGGCTTCCGAGCGAGATCGCGAGGGCCTTGCCGGATATCCTTCCCTGTATCTTTACGGGCTCCAGGATACCGCTGTATTTCTTTATCGCGCCCTCATGCGGGTGGGCTTTCGTGTGGTAGGCGTTCTCGTATCTCACGGCCAGCTGGTTAACGCCCTTCTTCACGAAGGCGGTGATATTTATCTCGCGGCATTCTATCCCGCGCCAGACGAACTTGCCGTTGATATAGACATAGAACCTGTCCATATCGTTGGCCTCGATCATTATCTTGCATTCGGAAGGCTTGCCCTTCAGGTTGAACTTCTGCCTGTACCAGATAAAACCGTGCTCAAGCAGCCCCGCCTGCTCCAGGGAGTTCGGCAGTTTGATCACCTTCCATGAGGAATCGTCGTAATCCGCCTCTTTCTCCCCGGCATCGGAGATAAAACGCGGGGAGTTCAGCCACGTTATCTTCGGCAGCTCCTCGACCGCGCAATCGTATTCAAATACCACCGACTTCGTCAGCCTGTCGTATTTGAACTCGACCGGTTCCTTATTGATGATTATCGACTTCGGCTTGAGCGCGGTAAATATCCTCGTGCGCTGGTTGCAGCCGTTCTTGACCTGGGCATTGATATCGATCGACTTTCCGTCCACGAACAGGTCTTCGATATAATAGTAATCGCTGATGACTACCGCGTCATCCCTGTCCCATACCTTCGCGGCGGTCTTGTCGTCGAGGAATACGAAGAATACGCCGCCTATCTTCAGGATGCGGACGCCGTCATTCTCGTTGCATATAAGATATCCGCCCTTTGCCTTGCTGATATCGAACTTGCCCTCTATGACAGCCGGTTTTACGCCGCATTTTATAAGCGTCTCGCCGTCGACCTCGGGCTTGCCCGAAAGGAAAACGTATTCGTCGTCGCCTATCCTCTTCTTCAGCAACAGCTCGCATGTCGAATAACATATCACGGCGCCGTCGTCGCCTACCGTGATATCCACCGGGAGGAGGAACGAGGATCTCGGGGAGAGTTTCAGGTCCTCTGTTGACGGCATGACCATCTGTTTCTTCTGCGCGGGGGAATAATACGAGATGCGGGCCTTGTGGGTGTCTTCGGTAAGATTGCGGACCATCAGGAACCCACCCTTCCTGCCGTACCTTTCGAGGACCCTCACGTTCTCGAAAGTCCCTGAGAAGTCGGGGCTCGGCGCGCCTTTCCTTCCATCGACCAGCGCGACCGATTCGCCGCCCTTCGTGAATTTCGCGGCGCCTTCCTTCTTCTCCGACTCGAAGAGCTCTTCCTCGAACGAGTCGAGGAACTGCGCGGTGTTGCGCGCCATATGGTATTTCGTAGGCGAGACCTCGCCCCATTCCCTGACGGGCGAATGGCCGAAGTCGTAGGTCGTGCAGGTGCCTATCCCGCCGTAATCTCCCTTGCAGTTCCAGTAAGGGAAGGTCGTGCCCCCGACGAAGAGAAAATGGTTCATCACGGAAGCGCCCTCCGCTATCACGGTACGCAGTATCGCGCGCGTGACCTCGGGCCCTATCTGGTAGAGCGGCTTGCCGAACTGCGCGAACCAGCCTGTCTCGAGCTCCATTATCATGAGCGGTTTGTTCGGCTGCGCCGCGACGGATTCGCAAATGGCCTTGTCGAAATCGTTGAATTCCCAGAGCCATATCCACGGTATGTTCGGGTAATAGGTCCGAGCGTCGATTATCTCGCTTTTCCGGAGGAAGCTTCCTTCGACCGTAAAGGTCGGCACATCGATGCCTTCCTTCTTCGCCATCTCAAGCAGCTTCAGGTGGTATTCGAGCGCGCCGTCCCTGTATCTTTTCAGGCCCGTGCAATTGATAAGGTGGTCGTACTCGTTCTCAATCTGGAAGAGCACGATGTTGCCGCCCTTCGTTATCAGGTGCGGCCGCAGTATCCCGGCTATCTCCTTATAATACCTGCCGATGAGCCTCATGTATTCCGGGTCATTCTCGCGCAGGTTTATCTTCTTGCCCAGCAGCCAGTCGGGGAAACCGCCGAAATCCCACTCGGCGCATATGTAAGGGCCCGGTTTTATGACCAGGTAGAAACCGTACTTCTGGGCCAGCGTGATGAATTTATCCAGGTCCCTGTCGCCGTCCCAGCGGAACTCCCCTTCCCTCGTCTCATGGAAATTCCACGGTATATACGTAACGACGAGGTTCAACCCCGCCGACTTCATCTTCTGCAGCCGGTCTTCCCAGAGTTCGTGCGGGACGCGGAAATAATGGAACTCCCCGCCGTAGAGCATGACCCGCTTGCCGTCGATAAGCATGCTCTTCCTGTCGAACGAGATCACCTTCTTGTCCACGACATCCTCCGTATCAGTTAAAGAAGACTTTTATCTCCTTTACTTTCCTGTCCCTGATCATCGCTGAATACGGTTCGGGCACCTCTCCGGCAAAAGGTTTGGCCGTCCCGTCCTCCAGCGTCACTTCATACCTTGCCTCCATCTTTTCCCCAACGGCCCCAAACAGGTCTTTCATCTTAGGATTGAAATATGTGACAGGGATGCTCCCGAGAAGCATGAACTTCATGGTCCCCTTCCTGACGGTCTCGTCGATAAGAGCCCCATCCGGCAGGTAATAGCTGGCCTTGCGGTCTCTCTTCAGGAACATCTCCCCCGGCAATACGGGGCATAGCTTGAATGATAACTTCCCGCTCTTATCGAGCCCAAACGGCTGGCCGCCCGTCATCATGATAAGCCACATGTGGACGAATTCGGCGGTCGAGCCCGAAAGCCTCGCGTAGAAGCCCTGGCCGTGAACCTTCTTGTCCGGGTGCGCGCTGCTCGCTATAAAAGAAGAGTTCTCAAATATGCTCCTGCCGTAGACCTCCGGCTTGAGGAACGGCACCAGCACGTTCTTCATGTTCTTGAAGAAGTCGCCATAAAGGCCCGCCTTGAGCAGCTCGAGCATATACTTGTATTCCATGTGCAGCCATATCGACTGGTTCTCGAGCCAGCCCGGATTGAACGTCTTAGTCCTCCCTATCTCATAAGGCTGGTCCGCCAGCGAAGCGTTCACGCAGAACATCTTAAGCTTCCTGTCTACGAGGGCGCTCTTCATAAGGTTGCGGTGCAGCCCCGCTGCGACCGAAGCGTCCTTCTCCGCCCTCAGCGCGTGCACCTGCGCTTCAAGGAACAGCGGCAGCGGTTTCGAGTCGAACTTCGCGACCTTTATGCACGGCAGCCCCTTGAAATTCACCTTCGGCGTCTCCCTGCCGTTCGCGCCGGTATATGTTATCTGCTCGTATTCGACCGGGATATTCATGAAATACCCCGAGAAGAGCCCTGACTTC
>JAQUSA010000003.1 GCA_028715315.1 Candidatus Omnitrophota bacterium
ATGAATTCCCGCGAGGACCCGGTAAAGGGGGATGCCTTCGGCCAGCTGAGCATCGAGTGGAGGAAGACGACAAAGGATAAGGATAATAAGGACGTGCAGGTCGAGATAAGCAGGGATTTCGGGCAGAAGTTCGGCCCCGGGCTCCCGCGCCTTAAATGGACGCTCGTGACCGTCTCGGGGATCGCTCCGCAGGATACGGATAACTGCAACTTCGTCATACAGTTCTTCAATAACGCGAGCGGCGGCGGAAAGTTCTTTGCGGACGATGTATCCGCAGAAGAGATCGACAAGGACACGGCGCTAAAAGACTATGCCTTAGGCAAGACGGGGCCCAAGAACACCCCGTCGGCGGCATCGGCCGTGACCAGGGCCGGGCCCGCGGCGTCAGCTTCGAACGGCGGCTCCGCCGGGGCGATCCAGCTGCTTGTAGCCGACTATGATTCGGGCTCGAAACCGAATAACTTAGGCGGGGATATGGGGTGCTGGAACAAGGACCCCAATGACAAGACCCAGGGCTGCAATATGGGATTCAACGGCCAGGGCAACGGCCGGGGAGGCAGCGGCCAGGCGTTACAGCTCGATTACGATGTCGACTCGCCGAATGAGGCCCTGGACGGTTACTGGATGACGATGGGCAAACAGGACCTGTCGAGCTATAAAAATCTGAGCCTCTGGATAAAAGGGGACAGCTCGATAGGCTTCTCAAAGAGCATTAAGATAGAGTTAAAGAACTCCGGCAAGGAGCAGAGCACATATGTGCTCTCGGGGATAACCGGGGAGTGGAAGAGGTTCGCGGTACCGCTGGCAGATTTCAAGGATATTAAGGATCTTACCTCCATGACGGAGTTCGTGATCCGCTTCGACGACAAGGTCAACGCCGACAAGAAGCAGGGAAGGATATATGTCGACGATATCGGGTTTACCGATTAACGGTTTTTTTGCCCCGATATGCTCACGTGGGCAAGTTATTCCCCAAAAATAGCAATTTAGTATTCTTGACAATACCCTATATACATGGTAAATTTCTGTGTAATGCCCTCGGGGGCATTAGGCTGGTAAAACAAAGAAAGGGGGTGGGTGAGTGAAGAAAATTTTCTTCCTCGGGTTAGTAGTTGGTTTAGTACTTTCGTTGTCCTCGGCAGCGCATGCCAACATGTTGGTGAATTCGAGCTTTGAGACTCCGATGGGTGATAACGCGGACCCGGATGGTTGGTGGGGTTTGCGTGAGTTCCCGACCGCTACAGACGTCGTCATGAAGACGGCGACTGCAGAGCAGTATTCGGGTGCCCAGAGCGGCAGGATCACGATGACCGCAAATACGTCTACGCCCAGAAATCTGTGGGCTGGATGGGGCCAGGAAGTAAGCATAGGCGCGGGACAGCAGATCACGGCTTCGGCATGGCTCAAGGCCACAGCCCGTAATTATGCGAACCCCAAGCTTCAGCTTGAGTTCAAGGACATGGGCGGCGTTCAGATCAACAAGACGTCCGTCGCAGCTCCGGCCGGAACGTTCGACTGGACAAACCTCTCTACCACGGTCACTACACCGGCAGGTACTGAGACAGTCCTCGTCAACCTTCTCGTCGAGAAGACCTCGGGTGGAGCCAGCGGTGAGTTCTACTGGGACGATGCATCGATCGATGTCGCTGCCGTTCCGGAACCGGCAAGCCTTCTTTTACTCGGCTCGGGTTTAGTTGGTTTGTTAGGTGTTTCAAGAAAGAAAAAGTAGATCTGGGCAAATAGATAACACGGATGGCCCCTGCAATACGGGGCCATCCAGCTTTACGCAACCTCGGAGGAGTAAATAGACTAGATGGAAAAGACAAGGGGATTTTTTGCGGTATTGATCATCGCCCTGGCTATCTCCGGCGCAGCTAATGCGGCGACATTGGTAATAGCGGATTTCGAGACAGGGGACAAGCCGAATAACCTGGGAGGGGATTTCGGGGCGTGGGATAAGGATCCCAACGATACTACGCAGGGATGCAAGATAAACTTCAATTCAGACCTAAAGCACGGCGATAAGGGTTTTGCCCTCCAGATAGATTACGATGTAGATTCCCCAAACCCCGCCTATAACGGCGTATGGATGAAGCTCGGAGACGCTAACGGCGCGCAGTATGATAAGCTGACATTTTGGGTAAAGGGCGATGAGGTCGCGGGCTTCTCCCCGAAGATGAAGCTTGAACTCAAGAACTCAAAAGGTGAGGTCGGAAAGTATACAGTCAGCAACATAACGAAGGACTGGCAGGAAGTCGTGATACCGCTCAGCTCATTCGGCGGGCTCACGGACATTAGTTCTTTGAGCGAGTTCGTAATAGTATTTGACGATATGACCTGCTCGGCCAAGAAGCAAGGTACCGTGTACATCGATGATATCGCATTTGTGAAATAGGTCATTATGCCCCGTGGGTGTTCATAACGCCCACGGGGGCAATAATTCCCCAAAAATAGCAAATTAATAGTCTTGACAAAGCAGTGATCGGATGATAGACTTATGGAGGTCAATAAGACATCTTTGTTTATTCAACTTTGCCATATTTTTTTTATAAAAACTTGCCCACGGGGGCAGTAGATCTAGGTTTCGGGGAGATAAGTAAAATCCACAATGGAAGGAGGTGAATAGGTGAAGAAAATTTTCTTCCTCGGGTTAGTAGTTGGTTTAGTACTTTCGTTGTCCTCGGCAGCGCATGCCAACATGTTGGTGAATTCGAGCTTTGAGACTCCGATGGGTGATAACGCGGACCCGGATGGTTGGTGGGGTTTGCGTGAGTTCCCGACCGCTACAGACGTCGTCATGAAGACGGCGACTGCAGAGCAGTATTCGGGTGCCCAGAGCGGCAGGATCACGATGACCGCAAATACGTCTACGCCCAGAAATCTGTGGGCTGGATGGGGCCAGGAAGTAAGCATAGGCGCGGGACAGCAGATCACGGCTTCGGCATGGCTCAAGGCCACAGCCCGTAATTATGCGAACCCCAAGCTTCAGCTTGAGTTCAAGGACATGGGCGGCGTTCAGATCAACAAGACGTCCGTCGCAGCTCCGGCCGGAACGTTCGACTGGACAAACCTCTCTACCACGGTCACTACACCGGCAGGTACTGAGACAGTCCTCGTCAACCTTCTCGTCGAGAAGACCTCGGGTGGAGCCAGCGGTGAGTTCTACTGGGACGATGCATCGATCGATGTCGCTGCCGTTCCGGAACCGGCAAGCCTTCTTTTACTCGGCTCGGGTTTAGTTGGTTTGTTAGGTGTTTCAAGAAAGAAAAAGTAATAGTTAAGTTGTTTGCAGGATTGGCTCCGCAAAAGTCTCATCCCCCAAAAATAAGATAGATGCGGGGCCAATCTTGTAGGCAGGGCTATCCGGGACCCTGAATGGGCGCAATAGTGTTGCGCTCATGGGCAAAAAGTAATATAATCAACGCAAATATCCCGGAGGCCTTAGGTTATGAAAAAGTTATTGAAGCAGTCAGCCATCGCGCTCCCGCTTTTCTTTGTTACCTCATTATTCCCCGTAAATAACGCATGGACAGCGCCCCTGCAGGTCTCCGCATCATCCAGCGAGAGCGACCTCTACACGGCTAAAAATACAGTTGACGGCAATTACCAGAGCAGGTGGAGCAGCCAGTTCTCGGACCCCCAATGGCTTCTTATAGACCTCGGCGAGGTAAAGGATGTCTCGGGGATCACAATAAGATGGGAAGCCGCATTCGGGAAATCCTACGAGGTGCGCGTATCGGAAGACAACTCCGGCTGGAAGACCGTTTATGACGCGGCAGAGAGCGACGGCGGTACCGACGATATATATTTCAGGAAAGTGCCCGCGAGGTACATAAAGATATTCATGAAGGAAAGGGCGACTTCCTGGGGCTATTCCGTCATCGAGTTGGCGGTAAAGGGCGCGGACGAGGAACCGGTCGTTACCGCGTCATCCGCGCAGCAGGGCAGCGACCCCTATAACGCCTTTGACGGGGACCGCGCGACCGAATGGCTCAACGATTCGGCCTCTGATGCCTGGATAATGTTAGACCTGAGGAAGCCTAAGGATATCGGAGGCATACAGCTGAACTGGGGCCTGAATTACGCAAAATCATACGAGATACTCATATCGAATGACGGGAGTTCCTGGAAAAAGGTCTTCTCCGGTGAAAAGGGCAACGGGAGCAAGGACCTGATATATATCGATACCGCAAGGGCGCAATATATAAAGATCTTATGCAGGGAGAGCAACACCGGCAGCGGTTATTCGCTGGGGGATATCACGCTGAAAGGCCCGGATGAATCGGCGACCCCGCAGAGGCACTACGAACTGCTGGCAGAGGAGGCCGGTCCGGGTTATTATCCGATATGGCTGAGCAAACAGCAGATCTATTGGACGGTCGCGGGGATAGACGGCGACGACAAGGAGAGCCTGCTTTGCGAGGACGGAACCATAGAGCCATACTGGCACAGTTTCTCGTTGATGCCCTATCTCTATGTGGATTCAGAGCTTATCACATCGGGAGGGGCTAAGGTCACGCAATCGCTCGAAAAGGGATATCTTCCGCTGCCTATGGTGACCTGGGATTGCAACGGCATAGTATTCACCCAGAAGCTTTTTGCTTCGGGAGAGCGCGGCAGATCGGCAAGTTATGCGTGGTATACCGTTGAAAATACCACAAAGGAAAAGATATCAGGTAAACTCTTCATTACCGTGAGGCCTTTCCAGGTCGTCCCGCCGTGGGAATACGGCGGGCTTTCCGAGATAAGGAGCCTGTCATACGAGGATGCCGCGATGCCGGTCGTGAAAGTCAACGGCGTGCCCGCGGTCATCTCGCTGTCAAAGCCCGACGCTTTCGGAGCCGTAAGGTACAAGAAGGATGACATCGTAAATGTCATCGGGACGGGCAAAGTCCCGGAAGACCGGTCCGTAGAAGACCCGGATAAATACGCTTCGGGCGCGCTCGAGTACAGTTTTGACCTGTCCGCGGGCAGGAAGGCGGAATTCTTCCTCGCGATGCCGTTACACGGCTGCGACAGCGTGCAGGGCCTCCCGAAGAAGCCCGGCAAGGCCGCAAGCCATTTTGCGAAACTGTTCAAGGACCAGAAAAAGAACTGGGAGGCCAAACTCGATGCCGTAAAGATCGATGTGCCGGACATGGAGATAGTCGACACCATGAAGTCGAACCTCGGGTATATACTTATAAACAAGGACCTGCTTAAACTGCAGCCCGGTTCGCGCAATTATAAGAAAGCCTGGATGCGCGACGGCGCATTGTTGTCCGCGGCGATGATGAGGCTGGGATATAAGGATGACGTCAAGGAGTTCCTAGACTGGATCGCGGACAGGCAATACCCGAACGGAATGGTGCCTTTCATACTGGAAGAGGGCGGCATGCCGGGATGGTGCAAGGATTGGAAGGAATACGACAGCCAGGGCGAGTTCATCTTCGCGATCTACGACTATTATTGCTTCACGGGCGACCGGAAATTCCTTGAAGATAAGTGGCCGAATATAGAAAAGGCGCTCAATTACCTGGTCGAACTCAGGAAGCAGCGGCTTACCGACAATTACTGCAAAGGCCCGGATTCAAAGAAGGTGTTCTGCGGGATCCTTCCCGAGTCGAACAGCCACGAGGGTTATTTCCCGGCGATGCACAGCTACTGGGACGATTTCTGGGCCCTGAAAGGATGGGAAGATGCCGGGTCCATCGCGAAGGTCTTGGGAAAGGAAGACGCGGTAAAGTGGATAGACGCCGAGAAGTCGTCTTTCAGGAAGTCCGTTTACGATTCGATAGATCTTGTCATGAAGGTGAAGAACATAGACTTCATACCGGGCTGCGCGGACAAAGGCGATTTTGACGCGACGTCAACGGCTATAGGCGTTTATCCCTGCGGCGAGCTTAAATACATGCCGCAACCCCAGCTCAAGAACACGTTCGACAGGTATTTCAGGGACACGCTGAAGCCGAGGGAGAATAAAGATTGGAAGGGCGGCTTCACCCCTTACGAGCTGCGCGACATTTCGGCGCTGATACTCATGGGGGACAGGCAGAGGGCGTTCGAGCTGCTCAAGTATTTCCAGACCGTAAAGCGCCCGCGCAAATGGAACCACTGGGCTGAAGTGGTGTTCAGCGATTACCGCCAGCCGCAATATCTCGGCGATATGCCGCATACCTGGATAGGCGCGGAGTATATATGCGGCGTCAGGAATATGTTCGTGTATGAGGACGGGGGGAAACTCATCCTCGGGGCAGGCATCCCGAAAGAGTGGGCGGATTCGGGCAAAGAGATCAAAGCCGAAGACCTTCCGACCTATTTCGGCAATATTAGCTTCGCTCTGAAACCCTGTGCAAAGGGGCTCAAGCTTGAAGTCCGCGGTAAGGCGAAGCCCCCGGAAGGGTTCGTTTTCAGCGACCCGCGCACGGGGAAAGTATTTACTTTTTCGGAGTTGCCTGCTAACATAGTGATATCAGGCAAAGGGGATGAATGAGCGCAAAGACACTCGAAGAGCTGGCAGAAAAACTTAAGGTATCGCGCAGGACTATCTCGAGGGCGCTGAAGAACGACGCGAACGTCGCAAGCGAGACGCGCCGGCGCATACTCGACTACCTTGAAAAGGACAAGTATTTCCCGAATGTCCACGCCGCGAGCCTCGCTTCCAAGAAGATAAACGTCATAGGCCTGATATTCCCGAAGAACGCCTTCCTGCATGCCGATTTCTTCGCGATAGATACGATCAAGGGCGCGGCGAAGTTCGCAAATGAGAACAATTACCAGCTCATGATGTTCACCCAGAGCAAGTTCGACAGCGACCAGTGCCTGCAGATGTACAAGAGCAAGCTCGTCGGAGGGCTCATGATAGTGGCCATATCAAAGGACGATACCGAAAAGATCGAGGACCTCAGGAAGAACCATGTCCCGGTCGCGCTGCTCTTTGCCTATTCGGATGCCGTGGATTCCTTCGGATGCGACAACAAGCGCGGCGGGTATATCGCGACGAAGCACCTGATAGACATAGGCAGGAAGAAGATAGCTTTCATACACGGCCACGAGAACTGGTTCGACTCCGCGGAAAGGTTCGAGGGGTACAAGCAGGCGCTCGAGGAGGCCAAGATGCCGTTCAGGCCGGATTACGTGGAACGCGGTTATTTCAGGTATGAGGATGCCCAGGAGGCGACGAAGAAGCTTATGGCCCTGGATGACCCGCCCGACGGTATTTTTTCCGCGAACGACAGGATGGCTATAGGTGTCATAAGGGCCCTAAAGGTGGCCGGAAAGAGGGTGCCCGAGGACGTGGCTGTCATAGGCTTCGATAATATACCCATATGCGATTTCTTCGACCCGCCGATAACCACCGTCGCCCAGCCGGTGATGGAGATAGCCTATACGGCCGGCAACGACCTGCTGGATGCCATAAATTCTCCCCACGGGAAACCCCGTTTGAAATACCTCGAACCGAGCCTGGTCATCCGTAAGTCCGCCTAATAGCCGTATTGCGCCTGCCCGTTATTCGTGATATAATCATCAGCCTATGAAGGAAACCGGAAAAGGCAAGAGGCTTGAGGACAGACTATTAGGGGACGAATGGGCCGACTGGAAACCCGGCGCTGACGGCGCCGCGTCTTCGGATGCCCCGAAATCCCTGTTTTTGTTCTTCGCTTTCCTCGTGTTGGCCATCGCCCTTCTTGGGATCCGGCTGTTCTGGTACCTGGCCCTCCCGAGGTTCGAGAGCTTCGGTCCGGGTTTTGTGCTGACGGCCAGGGCGGTGTTCATAGCCGTTTGCTGTGTATTGGCGGCATGGTATGCGGCGCAGGCCCTATCGGCGGTATTAAAGGTAAAACTGGCGCCCTCTTTCATGGTCAGCAGGTTCTCTCTCAGGGCGTTGCTGTCCGGCGCCGTAAGGATCGCGGCGTTGTTCGGGATAACCAGGGACAGGATAGGGAGCTCGTTCATCAAGTTCCATAACGACCTGATGTACGCGACAGGGACCGGAAAGTCCGTAAAGAAGATATTGATATTACTGCCCCGGTGCCTCTCGGCGGAAATAAGGAACAGGATAAAGGAACTCGGGGAAAGATACGAGTTCACCGCATATACAGCTTTCGGCGGCGACGAAGCCCGGAAAGCCATAAAGGACAACCGTCCGGATGCCGTTATCGCCATAGCGTGCGAGAGGGACCTTATCTCGGGGATACAGGATACGGCCCCGAAGATGCCGGTCTTCGGCCTCGCCAACAAACGCCCGGAAGGGCCCTGCAAGAACACTTCCATTGATATGGGCGAACTCGAAAGGATCGTCAGGTACTGCCTCTCAAAATAATATGAGCGAAAGACTTCTTAACGCGATAGACAGGTCCAGGGAGTATATACTCGGCAAACAGGCCCCGGAAGGGTATTTCCATTCCGTATTCCACATGGACCTCGGGCTGGAGTCCGATACCATGCTGATCCTGCGTTTTCTCGGGATCAGGGATGATGCCCTCGAGGATAAGCTGTTGGCTTTTATGCTCGAGAGAAGGCTCGAGGACGGCGGATGGTCAATATACCCCGGCGGCCCCCCTGAGCTGAATACCACGATAAAGTGCTATATCGCCCTGAAGCTGAAGGGATTCGAAGACCGCAACAGCGTAATGTCGAGGGACCGCCAGATAATATTGAACCTCGGGGGGATAGAGAAGGCCAACAGTTTCACGAAATTTTACCTAGCGATGTTCGGCCTCGGCAGCTGGGAGGCCGTCCCGGCCATACCCCCGGAGCTCATACTGCTGCCCGACTGGTTCCCGATAAATATATATGATTTCAGCGCGTGGACGAGGACGATCATTGTGCCGCTTTCGATAATATGGTCATTCAAGCCCGTGCGCAGGGCCATGAAAGATTTCGATGTCGACGAGCTCTATAAGGAAGGCCGCAGGATGAAAGACTGCGGCATTAAGCCCGACAGGGGCATCAGCTGGAAGAACTTCTTCCTTTTCGCCGACTGCACGATGAAGATAGCGTATAAGCTTTACCTGCGGCCGTTCAGGCGTATCGCGGTAAAGAGGGCCGAACGCTGGATGGTCGAGAGGCTCGACAAGAGCGACGGCCTCTGCGCGATATATCCCGCCATGGTGAATTCGGTCATGGCATTGAGCTGCCTCGGTTACAAGAACGACCACCCGCTGATGAAATCCAACATAGAGGAGGTCCGTAAGCTGTTAGTGGACCATAGCCATAAGGCGGAGATGCAGCCGTGCGTCTCGCCGGTATGGGATACGGCCCTGGCCGTTTACGCGCTCGGGATATCGGGCTTCCCGAAGGATAGCGAAGCGATGAGGAAGGCAGGGCGCTGGCTGCTCTCGAAACAGGTAAACGAGATTGGCGACTGGAAAAAGAAAGCGAAGGACGCTCAGCCCGGCGGATGGTATTTCGAGTTCAGGAACGAATTTTACCCCGATATAGACGACAGCGCGCAGGTCCTTCTCGGGCTTATGCAGGTCGATATGGGGGACGAGGAGGGCAGGAAGAAACAGGAATTCGACCGCGGGCTGGACTGGGTGCTGAAGATGCAGTCTTCCGACGGCGGTTTTAGTTCCTATGACAGGGATAACAACAAGAAGTTCCTTAATAAGGTGCCGTTCTCGGACCATAATGCGATGCTCGACCCTACGTGCTCCGACATTACAGGGCGCACCTGCGAATTGCTCGGCCGCCTTAAATTCGACCCGAAAAAACGCCCGGTTAAGAAAGCGATAAATTTCCTGAAGAGGGACAGGATACCCGACGGCACATGGTACGGCCGGTGGGGGGTCAACTACATATACGGCACATTCCTCGCATGCCGCGGCCTTTCGTTCGTCGCGGCGGGATCGTGCAAGGAGGAACTGGATGAGGCCGCGAAATGGATGCGCAGCGTCCAGAACGACGACGGGGGCTGGGGCGAGTCGCCCGTGACCTATGAAGACCCTTTCAAGAAAGGGAAGGGCCAGTCATGCGCGTCGCAGACGGCGTGGGCGCTGCTTACATTGTTCGCGGCGGGCGATCTTGACGGCAACGCCGTAGAGCGCGGCATCGAGTACCTGATCGCAACACAGGATATCACCGGCAACTGGGAAGAGGCCTGTTTTACAGGGACCGGATTCCCGAGGGTATGCTATCTCCGCTATGAGCTTTATTCCGTGATCTTCCCGCTTATAGCCCTATCGGAATATGCCGCAGCACGCGGAAAACTAAAGGTATAATAAAAATGAGATTTAAACCCGGCCTTACGGCAAAGATCACGAAACAGATAGTCTCGAATAAGATCAGGGGCAAAAAGCGCTTCGCGCTGGTCCTGATGCTCGAGCCGACCTTTATGTGCAACCTCGCGTGCGAGGGATGCGGCAGGATCAGGGAGTACAGGGAAGGCCTCAATAAGATGATGAGCGTCGACGAATGCATAAAGGCGGTCGATGAATGCGGCGCGCAGATCGTATCGATATGCGGCGGAGAGCCGCTCGTCTATCCGCATATCGAGGAGCTCATCGGCAGGCTGACAAAGAAAGGGAAGTATATCTATCTCTGCACGAACGGTCTCCTGTTCAAGGACAAGATGCCGCGCCTGAAGCCGAGCGAGAACCTGATGGTTAACTTCCATATAGACGGCCTCGAGAAGACCCATGACGCGATCACCGGGCTTAAGGGCGCATACAATAAGGTCATAGAGGCGGTAAAGGCCGCTAAGAAGAAGGGCTACTTCGTGTGCACGAATACGACGATATACAGGCAGACCGACATAAACGAGCTCAGGCAGCTGTTCAAGACGCTGCACGACCTCAAGGTGGACGGTTTCCTCATATCCCCCGCGTACGGGTACGTGCACGTCGGAGACGCGTTCTTCTTTAAGAAGAAAGAGCTCGCCGAATATTTCAGGAAGCTCGAGCCGGAATTCAAAAAATATAATTTCCTCGGCTCGCCCTTGTACATAGAGTTCGTCCAGGGTAAACGCGACATCGATTGCGCCCCGTGGTCCACGCCGACGCGCAACCCGTTCGGCTGGCGTTCTCCGTGCTACCAGTTGGCGGACAAACATTTCGCGACGTATGAGGAGCTTATCGATAAGACCGATTGGAAGAAGTACGGGGCCAGGAGCAAGAACCCCCGCTGCGCCGAATGCGCTGTCCACTGCGGGTTCGAGCCGGCAAGCGTGCTCGAGGGAAAGTCGTTCATGGATATAATGAAGTTGATAGGATGGCAGTTCACATAGGCTTAGGATATATATAACAGAAAGGGCAAAGATATGGACTGGGGATCTCATATGGTACTGGCGGCAAAACTGCTCGATTCAAGCAAGCTCGACGTAGGCGCCGCGATATATTCGGTAATACCCGTCATCGACCAGAAACCCGCGCATTTCCACAGGGTCTACGCGCATATACTCGAGAACCAGCCTGATTTCCTCGATGTAACGCTCGAGCTCTTCAAGAGGCCGGAGGTAGTGAAGAGGGATTTCGCGGCGCTCGGAAAGTTCATATCGGAGAAGACGGCGCAATTGCAGAAAGAGTACGACAGCGTGCCCGTGAAGGAAGCGGCGAAGAGGCAGAAGATAGAGAAGAGGATATACGCCTTTACGCGCATAAGCGAAGAGACGCCGGGATTCCTTAAATTGCTGGATGACGCGCGGGATGTCGTCGGAGACGAGAGGGTAACGAAGATATCGACCGACAAGCTCTCGGCGGCTGTCAGCCTGCTCTCGCACACGTATTTCGATACCTATAACAATCCCGTGCAGATCTTCCTTCCGAACTGCGCGCTCTGTTCGGCGCAATGGGATTTCTGGTCGAAGATAGATTACATGAAGTTCCGCGGGGATTTCTACAAGCCGGAGAATATCGTCCCGTTCAGGAGAGAAGTAGCCAAGAGCAAAGTATGGAATGTTACGCTTAAGCCCGAGGCCCTGATGAAGGCGCTTATTATAAGGCTCGGCGAGATGGGAGAGCCGGCCATACCCTACGAGATAGTAGATATGGGCGTCAGGGACTTCCTGCGGTATATGGAGATAGACGAGTACCAGAAGGCCGATAACGAACTGAAATTCCTGCATGACCTCGAGAAAGACATATCCGAGATAATCTACAAGAATTTCGCGCGGATTGCCTGAAGGATGCGATATGGATGCGCAGGGACTGAAGAAAAGCCTTAAAGAGCTCGGGTTCGATTTCTTTACCGGCGTGCCGTGCTCCCTTCTCGGGGGCATTATCAGGGCGCTCGGGGACGATTATATCCCGTCGGTGAGGGAGGATACGGCGCTCGGGCTCGCGGCCGGCGCCTATCTCGGAGGCAGAAAGCCGTGCGTGTTGATGCAGAACTCCGGCATCGGCTATTCCCTGAACGTCCTTACGAGCCTCAACCTCATATATGATATTCCGGTCCTCCTGATGATCAGCTATCGCGGTTTCGGCGGAAAGGATGCGCCTGAGCATATCATAATGGGTAAACACTGCGTAGAGCTTATGGAGGCCATAGGCATAAGCTCCAGGGTATGCAGCGGGCAGGACCTCGAATCCGCACTGGCAGAAGCCGACGGACAGATAAAGAACGGCAAGCCCTACGCCGTCTTTATAAGGGAGGGGGCCATCTCATGATAATGCGCGACGCCATTGCCGGCCTGCTCTCCGCCGTAAAAGATGAATACATAATCTGCGCAAACGGTTTCATATCGCGCGACACCTTCAACGCAAAGGACAGGCCGCGTAATTTTTACATGCTGGGCTCAATGGGGCAGGCGTCATCGATGGGCCTCGGGCTTGCGATCGCGGACCCGCGCAAAAAGGTGGTCGTATTCGACGGCGACGGGAACCTCCTCATGAACCTCGGTATTCTCGCTATGATAGCGCAAATATCCCCTAAGAACCTCATCCATGTCGTCCTCGATAACGAATGTTATGATTCTACGGGCGGCCAGCCGACGGTCTCATCCTCCATGGATCTCTCCGAAGCCGCGAAGGGCTGCGGAATAAAAAATGTTGTGAGGAAAGGCCCGTCGGAAGACATTGTGGCGGCGTTCAGGGATTGCCTCGCGAAGGAGGGGCCGGGCTTCCTCTTGTTGAAGGTCGGCCGCGACCCTTCGGAAAAGACGCCGCGCGTGAACATAGAACCGCCTGAAATAGCCGCGAGGTTCAAGAGATCATGAAGAGATATGTCCTGCTAAATCCGGGCCCGGTGAATATAAAAGAAAAAGTCAGGAAGGCGCTTCTGTCGCCCGACATCTGCCATCGAGAACCCGAATTTTCCGCTCTGATGACCGGATGCGCGAATAAGCTGTTGCGCGCGTTCGCGATAGCGAAGTCCTACGACGCCGTATTCATAACCGGTTCCGGCACGGCGGCGCTCGAGGCCGCAGTCTCCTCCTGTGTCCCGCGCGGCAAGAAAATACTGGTGGTGAATAACGGGATATATGGCGAAAGGATAGCCGAGATAGCCAGGCGCCACGGGATAAACGTTGCCGACGTGAAGTCTGATATAGCGCAGGCTCCGGACCTGGGAGCCGTAGAAAGAAGGCTCAAGTCCGACCGGTCTATCGCGGTCGTGGCGATGGTCCATCATGAGACATCCACAGGGATACTGAACCCCGTAAATGAGGCCGGAAGGCTGTGCAGGAAATATAAGAAACTATATTTACTCGATTCGATAAGCGCGATCGGCGGGGAAGAACTGGATTTCGCGAAATGCGGCGTGGATATATGCGTTGGGACCGCCAATAAATGCATAGAGAGCATACCGGGCGTATCCTTTGCCCTCGTTAGAAAGCCGGCGCTTCCCATGATCGAAAAAATACCGCCCAGGTCGTTATATTTTGACCTGCCCGGGAACCTTAAAGGGCAGAAGGCGGGCGTCCCCTTGTTTACCCCGGCGGTCCAGTCTTTCCTCGCGCTCGACGCGGCGCTTGACGAACTCCTTAAGGAAGGCGTGGATAACCGTATCAGGAGATACCGCGCGCTCGCGCTCCGCCTCAGGCGGGCGTTCGAGGACGCGGGATTGGAATACCTTATAGCCCCCGCATACCGTTCGAACACCATTACGGCGTTGCGCCTCCCGGAAGGCGTCACATATGAGAAGCTGCACCGCGAATTCAAGTCCAGGGGATTTGTCATATACGCCGGCCAGTCGAAACTGAAGGAGGTCATATTCAGGATCGCGAACATGGGCCAGATATCCGAAGGCGAGGGACGCAGGCTCATCGCCGCGGTAAGGAGCATATTCAGGGCATGAAAGCCGTAATACTAGCCGCCGGTATAGGCAACCGCCTTAAACCGTTGACCGACAAGATGCCCAAATCGCTCATTAAGATTGGCGACAGGGCTGTGCTTGAACGCATGCTCGATTCGCTGACAGGCCTTGGGATAACGGACGTGACGATAGTTGTCGGCCATTTAAAACAGATGATAACCGGCCTAGTGGGTAAGCAACACAAGACGGCCGCGTGCAAATACATAACGAACCCCGATTATGAGCTCGGGAGCATCCTTTCCCTATATGCGGCAAGGCAGGAGATCGCCGGGAATGACGTCCTGCTTATGGACGCCGATGTCGTATTCGAGAGGGAAGTCCTGGCAAGGCTTGTCAATTCGAAGAACGCCAATTGCTTCCTGGCAGATAAAAGCTTCAAGGATACCGGCGAGGAGATGAAGGTCGCTTCCCTGGGCGGCAGGGTGGTCCAGGTCGCGAGGAAGGTCACGAGGGAGCATGACAGCGCCGGGGAAGGGGTCGGTTTCTGCAAGATATCTTCCGATTGCTCGGAAGAACTGGTAAAGGCGCTCGAGAAGAGGATCTGCCTGAGCCGCTTATGCGACTACGAGATGGCGCTTGATGATTTCTGCCTGCGCGTCAGCGCAGGCGTAGAGGACGTGACGGGACTGAAGTGGACGGAGATAGATTTTCCTGAAGACATAGAGAAAGCGCGGATAATCTCGGGAGGGTTGGAATGAAGAGCATAAACAGGATATTAAGTGAGCCGCTTTCCGGGCTGTTCATAAAATCGGGGCTGCACCCTAACTCGATAACCCTGATGAGCGGCGCCGCCGGGCTTGTCGCCTTCGTCCTTTTCTGCGTGGGTAATAAGGCGAGTTTCATCGCGGGCGCGCTGTTCTTCGAGCTCTTCTACGTGCTCGACAACTGCGACGGAGAGGTGGCCAGGGCGAAGGGGTTATCGTCAAAATTCGGAAGCTGGCTTGATACGATGGTCGACTATGTAATACACGTCATAGGGTTCGGCGGCATAATGCTCGGGGCATACAGGCAGAACGAGAACCCGATAATATTCATCGCGGGCATCGCGGCTATGATAGGCATATTCCTGTCGTTCTTCGTCGTGATCCTCCAGAAGACAAAGAATTACGGCCTCGCGATACACGGCATGCCTAAGGCGCCCGACGGCGCCGTGAAGCAGGTCAGCTTCTGGGACAAGCTGATAGATGTGTTATCGGTCGGCGATTTCTCGCTTGTAGTTATAATATTCGCCGTTTTCGGGAAGATGGAGGCGCTGCTGTGGCTCGCCGCGGCGGGGGCCAACCTGTTCTGCGTCATATTGCTCGCGGTTAATTTCAAATATTTGATCGGCCGGGAGTAGATGAAAATACTCAAGAAGGCAATACTGGCCCTTGCGGCCGCGCTCTTTGTATGGATCGTGTTCAAGTCGGGCCCGGACCTTATAATCGCGCAGCTCGTCTCGCTCAACTGGAAGATCGCCGTAGTCATCATAGCGTATATGATAACCTACTATTTCGATACGACCGGATGGAGATGGGCTTTTCGCAGGGAAGTAAAATTGCCTTCGTTTTGGCGGTTCTTCCTTGCGCGGCAGGCAGGCGAGGCGATAAATTATACGACGCCGACCGCATACATAGGCGGCGAGCCGGTCAAGGCGCTTGTGTTGCGCAAACGCGACGGCGTGGACATGGTCGACGGCCTCGCGAGCGTAGTCATAGCGAAGACATCGCTGTTCCTGAGCAAGATCGTCTTCCTGTTTGTCGGCATAATAGTCGCGCTGAGGATATTCAGGTTCAGCGGCATAGTCGCCACCGGCATACTTTGGACATTTGCCGGGGTCTTCGTCCTGCTGGTCGTCTTTCTTTTCCTGCAGAAGAAGGGCCTCTTCATGCTCGGGCTCAAGATGGCGCGCAAGTTCAAGCTGAGCGACCCGCTTGAAGGGAAAAGGACGAGCTTTGAGGAGATAGACAGGGTAATAAGCGATTTTTACGCGAATGAAAGGCCGCGGTTCTTCCTCTCATTCATGTTCCATCTCCTCGGATGGTTCGCGGGGCTTATAGAGGTATACATCATAATGTATTTCCTCGGCGTGCAGGTCGATTGGGCCAAGGCCCTCGTAATAGAAGTATTTTTCAAGGCCGCGAACTCCGCTTTCTTTTTCGTGCCGGCGGCGCTCGGAGTGCAGGAAGGCGCCGGGTATGCGGTCCTGGCCGCCCTCGGCATAGGGGGCGAGATCGGCGTTGCGCTAAGCATAGTCAAAAGGATACGCGAGATAGCCTGGGCGGGTTTCGGGCTCATAATATACTGGAAGACGCCAAAATGATAGTCGTGACCGGAGCGAACGGTTTTATAGGTTCAAGGGTCGTCCGCCAACTGCTCAGGCAGGGCGAACGCGTGCGATGCTTTGTCCGCAGGGACACGAACCTGATCAACCTGGAAGAGAACGGGGCCAGGTATGAAGTCGAGATGGTATGCGGCGACGTAAGGGATTACGGCTCGGTCAGGAATGCCGTTAAGGATGCGAGGGCCGTCTACCATATGGCGGCTTACGCGCACCTTTGGTACCCTGACGTCAAAGCCGTATACGATATAAATTGGAAGGGGTCGAAGAACGTATTCCAGGCCTGTCTTGAAGAAGGGGTCGAGAAGGTCGTATATACGAGTACCGCGGCGATAATGAAGGGCGGCACGAAGAAAGATCCGGGCAACGAGGACAGCGGAAACCCGGGGCTCCGCGATATGCCGGGCCATTATACCCGCTCAAAGTTCCTCGCTTTCCGGGAAGCGCTGAATTATTCAAGGAACGGGCTGCCGGTAACGATAGTCAGCCCGACCACGCCGGTCGGCGACGGTGATTTCAAGCCGACGCCTCCGGGCAAGATGATAATTGATTACCTGAAAAGGAAACTGCCCGCCTATATAGGGACGGTCTTGAATTACATAGACGTCGATGACGCTGCCGCGGGGCATATATCCGCCGAAAAGACCGGGAGGACGGGGGAGCGCTATATATTGGGCGCGCATAACCTCACCCTCGAGGAGCTGTTCGCTATGCTTGAGAAGATAACGGGTATTCCGGCGCCGGGGATAAAACTGCCGGTGGCGCCGCTGCTCCCGCTGGGATTCATATGCGGAAAGATATCGGAGAATATAACGCACACGGAACCGCCGGTGCCGTGGGAGGGGCTTAGGCTGGCCGCGAAGCCCTTCGCGTTCGACTCGTCCAAGGCGGTAAGGGAGCTTGGCCTGCCCCAGGGCGATATCGAAACCGCCTTAAGGAAGGCTGTCGATTGGTTCCGTTCGAAAGGATACGTAAAGACCGGAGGAGAAAGATGAAGATATTGACCCCAAGGAAGATAGGATGCTGTTTCGGAGTCAACCGCGCAGTCAAATTGACGGAAGAGGCCCTCTCCCGTGGGGTGCCCGCGTATATAAACGGCGAGCTCGTCCATAATGACACGATAACCAGAAAGCTCTCCGAAAGGGGCCTTACCGAGATAAAAAGCATAGACGAGGTGAAGGACGGTACGCTTATCATAAGGGCGCACGGCATCTCCCCGGCCGAAAGGGCGAAGGTTGACGCGAAGAGGATAGAGATAGTCGACGCGACGTGCCCGATCGTCAGGCAGGCGCAGGTGGCGGCAAAAAAGATAGAAGAGGAAGGCTACCAGGTCGTAATAGTTGGCGATAAGTCCCATGCCGAAATAAAAGGCATACTCGGCCACCTGAAGAACGAGGCCCTTGTCGTCTCCAGCCCCAGGGAGATAGACCCGTCCAAGCTCAGGAACAAGGTAGGCCTCATATTCCAGACTACGCACTCGATAGAGCTCTGCAGGGAAGTCGTGGCGGAAGTCATGAAGGTCTCCCACGAGATAAAGATAGTGAACACGATATGCGCGGATATAAGGAAGAGGCAGGAGGACGCCGTTAAGCTCGCGCAGAAGACAGGGTTGATGATAGTCGTCGGCAGCCATCACAGTTCGAATACGATCAAGCTCAAGAAGCTGTGCCAAAAATACAACGATAACACGATCCAGATAGAACGCGCTAAGGACCTTGACCCGAAAAGGTTCAAGGGCATTAAGTCCGTAGGGATAATCGGGGGCGCCTCGACCCCGGATATACTGATAGAAGAGGTCAAGAAGAGGCTGAAGAGCATAAGCAAGAAATGAACACCAGGATCGCTGTAGTCTTCGCGCTGTACTGGGAATCGCGCCCCTTTGCCAAGAGGCTCGGGATAGGTTTTGCCGGGTCCCTGCCGAAAGTAGTGTCCGCGCAGGAAGGCGGGATAATAATCGCCAGGAGCGGAATGGGAACGGAAAATTCCCGGAAGACGGCCGAGCGCATAATAAACGAATTCCATCCGGACGCCATAATATCTGCGGGTTTTTGCGGCGCGCTTGTAGATGACCTGAAGATAGGCGATGTGGTAGTATCCGACCTTAAGGACCGCAAGCTCTTCTGCTCGGCAAAGCCCCTTTTTACCTGCGAAGATAAGACCGCCGCGTTCCATAGGGAAGGCGCTATAGTCGTCGACATGGAATCTTCCGGCGTAGCCGAGGCGGCCGCGGCTGCGGGGGTGCGGTTCCTGGCGGTCAAGGCGGTAAGCGACACGCTTCTGGAAGAATTGCCGCGTTCGATCCTCGGGTTTTTTTCCGTCCCGAGGCTGATACGTTTCAAGAACGCGTCTGATAAGGCGTCTAAAAACCTTTCGGAGTTCCTGCTCGAATACATCAATAAAGGAGATACGAGATGAAGATAGTGCCGGCCTTGCTCACCGATAAGCCCGAGGACCTGGAGAGGATGATCCGCCAGGCGGAGGGTTTCTGCGGCCTGGTGCAGGTGGATATCATGGACGGGAAATTCGTGCCGTCGAAGAGCATATCGGCCGCGGACCTCGCGAAGATAAAGACCGGCCTTGAACTCGAGATACATATCATGGTCGAGGACCCTTCGAGCTATATCGTGCCGTTCAAAAATGCCGGAGCAAGCAGGATAGTCTTCCATTACGAATCGAAGGAAGACCCCGCCGCGGTCATAAAGGGCATCCGCGCGCAGGGCATGCAGGCCGGGATAGCGATAAACCCGGAGACGCCCGTATCGAAGGTCGAGCCGTATTTCAAGGATATCGACATACTGCTCTTTCTTTCCGTGAATCCCGGTTATTACGGAAGCAAATTCATCCCCGGGGTATGCGACAAGGCGCGCTCACTGAAGGCAAGGAAAGACAGGCCCGTGATAGCTATGGACGGGGGCCTTAAGTCGGATAATATACTGGTGATAAGGGACGCCGGCGTCGATCTCGCATGCGTTGGAAGCGGAGTATACGGCAGGGGAGACCCCGCGCAGAACTACCGCGCGCTTACCGAAAAGATCGCTTAATTTGCTATAGACAACGTCCTTTTATATGATATAATTTAACCAAGAAGGAGGGGAAAATGCGCATATTGATCGTGTCAATCATGTTTATAGCACTTACGTTCATGGTACCGGCCCCTGAAGTTTCGGCCGATGCGTCCGGCCTTATGAGGAACGGCCTCGTCGGAGCCGCGACGGGCGCGGTAGCCGCGGGCGCGTCCCACGGTAAGGCGGGCAAAGGCGCGCTGATAGGCGCCGGCACCGGAATAGCCGCCAATGCCATAGCGGATGCCCTGATGCCGAGCGAAAAGAGCGCCCCGGCACAGGCTGCTCCCGCAGCATCCTCTTCGTCCGGCGATTCCAGCGGTTTTGAAAGAGGGTATACGAAAGGCTATGAAGCCGGTTACCAGGCGGGTTACCAGGCGGGAGTGAAGGGACCGTAGGCCCGGACTTATCTCAGGCATAGATTTTGACCTTACAAAAGGCCCTTTGATGATTGAATCGGGGGGCTTTTTGTTTTATAATGCTACCCAACAACAAGGTGGTGTATGAGCAGAAAATGGGTAAAAGGCGAGACGGTCGGCTCGATAATGAAGAACGAATTCCTGGCCGTCCCCGAACATTTCAGCATAGAAGAGACGATAAAACATTTCCGGACCGCATCCCTCGAAAAGGTCTCGAAGCCTTCCTATATATATGTCGTTAACCCGAACGGCCATCTCGTAGGCGTAGTCCAGATGAGGGACCTCCTTAGCCACGCGCCCGGCGTCCTCGTGAAAGATATAATGCTCAAGAACGTGGTGAAGGTCCATGCGGAGATGGGCCAGGAGGAGGCGGTAAAGCATTTCATAAAGCACCGGTTCCTTGCTATCCCTGTCGTGAACAACGACCAGATGCTGGTCGGCATAGTTACCGCCGACGCGATGGTCGACATCGCAGAACTCGAAGCCGAAGACGATATCGCGAAGATAGTAGGTACCGGCGTGGACGAAATAACGAGCCGGTCCATACCGCGCATAGTCCGGCTGAGGCTCCCGTGGCTCGCCGTAAGCATATTCAGCGGATTGCTCTGCGCTTTCATTACCGGATGGTTCCAGTATGAACTGAAGTCTGTCATCGCGCTGGCTTTATTCATACCGATCGTCCTCGGGCTTTCAGAAAGCACCGGGACGCAGTCGGCGACCATAGTGGTAAGGAATATGGCGCTCGGGAGGGCCAGTTTCAGGGATGTGAGATGGCTGCTCCAGAAGGAGATACTGGTAGGCGTCATCGTCGGGCTTGTTTGCGGGATGTTTGTCGGGGGAGTCGCGACGATGTGGCAGGAGAGCCCGAAACTCGGCGCGGTTCTGGCCTTCTCCATGTCAACCTCGATAATGTTATCCGGTATCGTGGGTTCTTTCCTGCCATTCATATTCCGGAGGTTCGGGTTCGATCCCGCGCTTTCTTCCGGCCCGATCGTACTTGCCACATGCGATGTCATCACGCTTTTGATTTATTTCAAAGTCTCGGGTTTCTTTCTCGCGGGCTAAAGGGGGCCCTTAAGGTGACCATATGAAAAATAAATATAAGATAGAGGTATTTCCGAACCTGCACAAAGGTTACGAGATAAATATAGAGATCCCCGAGTATACCTCGGTCTGCCCGAAGACAGGCCTCCCGGATTTCGGCACGATAACGATAAGGTATATGCCGGGCAAGTCATGCATAGAATTGAAGTCGCTGAAATATTACATCATCGGCTACCGGAATATGGGGATATTCTACGAGAATGTCATCAATAAGATGCTAAAGGACGTAGTGTCCGCGTGCAAGCCCAAATGGTGCGTCGTGACGGGTGATTTCAACGCGCGCGGGGGGATAAGGACGACCGTGACCGCCAAATACCGCGTGAAATAATGAAGATAACGACAAGGAACGGGGATAAAGGCCGGACGAAATTGTGCGGCGGCAGGCCCGTATCCAAATGCGACCCCAGGGTGAAAGCCCAGGGCGTATTGGACGAGCTCATATCGTTGCTCGGCTTAGCGAAGGTAAAGGTTAAGGACCCCTCGGTCAGGAAGAAGATAGGGCTTATCCAGAGGGACCTTTTCAGGATAATAGGTTATATATCATCCGGCGGCGTCCGGGCGGGCTTCTCGGTCAAGGATTGCGACGTCAGGATGCTCGAGCAGTTCGGAGACGCGGCCGAGGGAAGGATAAGGATGCCTTCGGGGTTCATAGTTCCGGGGGTGAATGAGAGCTCGGCCGTCCTGCATGTCGCCAGGGCGATCGCGCGCCGCGCGGAATGCTCCGTAGTCGAGCTCGGAACAAAAATGGATATAGATCCGTGCATAACCGCCTACATTAACAGGCTGTCGGACCTGCTGTATGTTTTCGCTGTTTGTGAGGAGGGGGGCTCCGAGCCCGCCTGATATGGCCGCCTCCGGTCCTGCCGATATCCGCGTCCGTGGGATCTTCTCGTTCCTTGCCGGCCGTTATGACCTGTTCAACGCGCTTGCGAGCATGGGAATGGACCGGGGATGGAGGACGAAGGCGGCCGGCCTGGCGCGAAGCGCCGTGAAAAAAGGTTCATATGTGCTCGACCTCTGCGCCGGCACGGGAGACCTTGCCATTGAGGTAGCGTCCATGGACAGGCACATCCGTATAGAAGCGTTGGATTTCTGTCCCGAGATGATAGAGATCGGGAAGAGGAAGGCGCGCGCGAGAGGATTTGACGGCCGGATAGCCTGGACCGAAGGGGACGCCGCAGATATGCCGTACGCCGACGGGACATTCGACGCGGTCACGTGCGGTTTCGCGCTGCGCAATATGTCGAAGGACCTTGATAGGGTGTTTGCGGAATCATGCAGGGTATTGAAAGCGGGCGGAACGATGATAGCGCTGGACCTGACGCGTCCCCGTGGACGGGTCAGGTCCATGCTGCACAGGATATACCTCAAATGCGCGCTGCCCGTCATAGGGTTCATAATATACGGAAAGACATCCCCGTTCAAATACCTGGGGGATTCGATATCGGGGTTTTACCCGGCCGAGGAAGTCAGGGCTAAGTTCCTGAATGCGGGTTTCAGGGAATGCGGATACGAGCCGGCAGGTTTCGGCGCCGCGGGGATATATACGGCTGTAAAGTGACGTCTATCATATGAATAAAATACTGGTATGGCTGGCGGCGCCAAGGCCCCAGTTCTTTACGGCGGCAGTGGTGCCGGTCGCGTTGGGCGCCGCAGTCGCGTGGAACGGCACGGGCCTCATCGAATGGGGGCTCTTCTGGATCACTATGTCAGGCGCGGTCCTGGCGCAGGCCGGGCTTAACCTGACGAACGATTACTATGATTTCAAGAGCGGCACCGACGTGGTCAACAAGACCCCGACGCCTTTCAGCGGAGGCAGCGGGGTGATCACGAAAGGTCTGCTGAAACCGGCGGAAGTGCTGGCGGCCGGGCTCCTGTGTTTTGCGGCGACCGCGGCCATAGGATTTTACCTTGTATTTTTGATAAAAGGATATATGCTTATAGCCATAGGTGCGATAGGCATAT
>JAQUSA010000070.1 GCA_028715315.1 Candidatus Omnitrophota bacterium
GCACTCCGCCGATGCCTATGGCCAGATCCAGCGACAGGGCTCCTGTGGGGATTGACTCGACCTTGTAATGGGGCTCTTCTCCCAGCTTCATTATTGAGCCCTTGCCGAACTGTTTCTCTATGTGCGCCAATGCCAGTTCAAGCGCCTTAGTCCTCTCGCCGGCGACCTTCTCCTTATCCTGCTGTCTTTCTTCCTTTTTCACTTCTTTCTCTTCCTTCTTTACCATATTTGTTCCCTCCTTAAGGTTTATATGGTTTGTGCTCCTGTCAACATACATATAGACGGAGCTTTGAGGGATTTTCTTTCAAAATTTGTAGGCATGAGACTGCCCTGCGACTAAAATATTATACGATTACGGCTATACTTTGTAAAGAGAAATGGGGAACGCTTCAGAAATTCAGCAGGGACCTCGCATTAGATGACAATACCTTTTCCCTGAGTCCCTCGTCTATATCCAGTTCCCTTAGGTACTCCAGGTCTTTCTTCTGGTCCCTAAGCGGGAAATCCGTGCCGAAAAGCAGCCGATCCGCCCTGTGCGACAGGAGCAGTTCCCTCGTCTCTTCCTTCGGGAGGAACCCGAAAAAGAAAGACGTATCCAGGTAGATGTCCTTTCCGAGAAGATGCTTCTTTACTTCGTCCCATAACCTGAAACCGCCGAAATGCCCTCCGATCATCTTGAGGCCCGGGAACTTTTCCTTTACCTTTATGACGCGCGACGGGGACGACCTCACTTTCATGGTCCCGGAAAGCTCCTCACCGCAATGGAACAGCACCGGCAGTCCCGACTTTCCGATCTCTTCATACGCCGGGAATAAGCTCTCGTCATCGACGTAAAAACCCTGGAACTCCGGCTGCAGTTTTATCCCGTCGCCCTTGTCCCTTATCCTCTTCAGTTCATCCCTCCATCCTGCGTACTTGGGATGGAACGCGCAGAAGACCTTTAAACGTCCGCTCCTGATGCCAAAGAGCCAGTCATTTATCGCAGGAACCTGCTCCGGCTTTGTCGCGACCGAGCATATTACGCTCACGTCGATGCCGTTCTTGTCCATATGCTCCAGCAGGGCGTTTTCCGTGGGGTCGCAGGCCATCTTCACCCCGAAGAGCGACTCAAGGCTCTCCCTCGCCTTCTGCGACACCTTCCCGGGCCAGGCGTGAGTATGTATATCTACGATCACTTTTTAGCTTTCATCTCCTCGAGGCTGCAGCCCTTCAATTCCTTAGGCAGCACGAACTTAAAGCCCTTCGGCGGCTTCGCGTTGCCGTAGATGAAGTATTCTATCTTATCGCCCGTCTTGATGATCTTATAGCATATCTTCCCGTAGAGCGTGGGCATCTCCTTTACCTCTATGCCCTTCTCGAACCATTCCGGATCGAGGCCCGCGCCGAGTATGAGCCTGCCGTTGTCCTCATAGACGAACATCGTGCGCACCGCGTCGACATAACCCGACCCCACCCACGTATGCGGCATATCTCCGATATACGATGGCGCGCGCACTTTCGCGTGGACGACTTCGGCCATGTGGTTCCAGGCGTAAGGCCTTACCGAATCCTTCAGGAAGTAACGGAGCATGGTCAACCCGCGGTTGCGCTGGTCCATCTTGAAGAAGGCGTTCGCCGTCCGCACCTCGTACGGGGTGAACGTCCTCTCCCGGCCCGCTACCATGCCCTTGCAAAATTCGGTATAGTACTTGTCGAACGTATTCTTCAAGAGTTCCTTGGGCATATATTCCAGTTCGCCCGCGGCCACTATGGCTATAGCCGTCGAGGTGGCGTCGAAATCGCCCTTCTCCACGCAGCCCGGGATATAGTCGAGCCTGTCCCTTTCAACGACCAGACGTATCGATTCGTACAGGCATTTGCGGAAATCATCGAGCTCCTTCGTCATCCAGTCCGCGCTTTCGGCGTCTCCCATGAGCTCCGCGAGATAAATGCCGTCCTTGAATCCCCTTATCGCGAAGAAATCGTCCCAGTAGCTGTGCTGCGCGGGGTAATACCCCTCATGGCTGTTCGACTTGGGCAGGATGCCGTAATAGGGCTTCTTCTTCGCGTCGCTCTTGAATTCGTCGGTCATGTTGCGGCGCCTCAGGCTGCGCGTGAACTCAAGGGCTTTCAGGACCTTCGGATAGACTGTAGGCAGGTACGCCTTGTCCCCGGAATAATCGATATAGTTCCTGACGGCAAATACATATTCTCCCTGTGAATCCCACTCAACGCCTTCGCCGGTGCCGTTGTCGTTTAACCCGATGGGATTTCCGCCCTCGAACACGATATACGGGACATATCCGTTGTCCAATACCTTAGAGGACACCGCGTCAAGCCACAATTTCACCTCGTCGTTAATGCCCATCCTGAGAAGCGAAGCGCTGGTCAAAGCGCCGTCGCGTATCCATGAATGGCAGTAATTTCGCGAGCCCGGCTTGACCCACGGCCCGTCCTTATTGATGAGGATATAGGCGATGTTCGTCTTCATGACATCCGTAATGCGCGTTTCGGGTATATCTATATAGACCCTGTTAAGCTCGTTCTTCCAGAAGCCTGTTTGTTTCGAGAGGTCGGCATTAAAATCGGCCAATTTACCGGCGGGCATTTGCACGATGAATGTCTTTACTCCGCCCGGCGGGGCTGCCAGGTCAAAGGAAAGGCCTGCCGATGCCGTGCCCTCCGCGCTTTCCGCCGTCAGCGAAGGCGGCAACGCGCCGTTCTTCATGAAATCGACAGCATCACCCTTTGACAGATCGGCCGCACCCATCGAAACGCCGTCGGTGCCCGACATAAGGCGGTCCGTACCGTTGATCGACAGCACCGGAGGTTTGCATTCTATCCTGTTGATAGGGCTGAAACCTCCCCTTTGCCATATCGGGTTTACCTGGACAGGCCGGACCGCGAGGAACAATTTTCCCTTTAATGCCGCCGTCCCGGTATTCCTGACGGTATACCTCAACACCATCTCGGAACCCCTTGAGGATAACGCCGTGACCTCAAGCGACCAGTCCGCGTGGTCCCATGTGACAGAAGGGATCGGAAGATAACCTTCCGCCAGCGACTGCGAGACCTTGCAGTCCTCCGCCGTATACAACCTGTTTCCGTCATATATAAAGGGCATTATCGAGAAACCGTCCTTATACGGCTCGAAGGTGCCCGTCTCGCTTAACAGCCCTTCATCGTTAGAATCGGTCACGCCGACGACGGTCCAGAACTCCTGCAGGCGCCTCAGCCACATCGGGTAATATCCCGCGGGCGACTCCTTTGCGCGCGCCTGGTAGCTCTTTATCGGCGTAGCCTGTTCCTCTCCGCTCTTCGGCTCGAAGCCCTTAATGCCGCATTTGGCGCTCTTCAGGCAGTTTATCCTGAACTCCTTGACCGGCGAAGCCTTGAAATATATCCAGTCCTTTGCGCCGTTGCCGCTGTCGGTCCTGTACACTTCCTTGAAATCCTTGCCGTCCTTTGAGATCTCGACCGAATATTCCCTGGCGTAATTGTCGGCCCACTCAAGTATGATGCCTCCGAGGTCCGCCGTCGCCGGAAGCTTAATGCTTATGCTCGATCCGGACCTGGATATGACCGGCGGGTTATTCCCGTCGATAAACGAGACCTCCCAGAGGGAATTGCCCCATCCGGTCCCGCGCTGGACGCAATTGATCTTCAGGGCGGACGCCTCGACCGGCTCAAAATAAACAATATCCGTGCTGCCGTCGCCGTCCGCGGTTTCGTAAACCTTGTTCCATCTTCCAGAAGCGTCCTTGACCTCTATATTATATATCTCGGTAAAAGCCGTCTCCCATTTTAATATGACGCCGCAAATCTTATGCGGGGAGTCGAAATCCGCCTGCCACCACTGGTTATCCTCGAAATTACTCGACCAGCGGGACTGCATGTTACCGTCGAGGGCTTTCTCGGCGCTGTAATCGGAATCTCCGGATGACGCCGACGCCTTTGCCTTGATCGGGTCGGGCTCGTTCAGCTTGAGCTCCCTTATCGAATTGCCCCACTTGGTCGCCCTTGCGGGCATTTCTATCTTAAGGTAACGCGCCTTTAAGTTATTCACCGGAATTATATCGGATCCGCCCTTGCCCTGTTTATTCTCAAAGACCTTATGCCATGCGGAATTGTCGGACGAGACCATTACCCTGTATTCCTTGGGATAAGCGTCTTCCCAGATAATGGTTATCTTTTTGATGTCTTCAGGCCGGCCGAAATCGACCGCCCACCACTGGTTATCCTCGAACTGGCTGGACCAGCGCGTGGAGACGTCGCCGTCGATGGCAAGCTGGGGAGTGAAATTCTCTTCAACGGACGAGGCGGTCGCTTTCCACCCTTCATCCGCCGATAATGTGCTCAAATTCAGGGATAATACCGCCGAAAGGGCCGCCAAAACGAAGCAGAGCTTGGACATTAAAATCCTCCTGAGTTTATATACCCGGATAGGCTATTATGATATCCGAAAAGTTCTCCCAAGGCAAGCCATTTATGCTATAATCTGGGGCATGAAAGCGGAGATAATTTCCATAGGGACTGAGATCCTGCTAGGGCAGATATTGAACACGAACCAGCAATGGCTGTCGCAGAAACTTGCGGGCATAGGTATAGGGGTCTACTTCCATTCCACTATAGGCGATAATCCCGAAAGGCTTGCAAATGCGATAAAGACCGGCCTAGAGCGTTCGGATATCGTTATCACCACGGGGGGCCTCGGGCCTACCGTAGACGATATCACGCTTGAAACCATCGCAGGCGCCCTCTCCCTTGGACTGAGGCTCGGTAAGAGGCAGGCCCATATCCCGGAAGGCGCAAAAGTGATAGAAAACAGGCTCGGGACCGCTCCCGGTTTTATCGTCGACAAGGGCGGCAAACTTCTCATAGCCCTGCCGGGGCCGCCAAGGGAGCTCAACCCTATGTTCGAGCGGACTGTCGCGCCCCTGCTCAGGAAGAGGTTCGGTTCCGAGGGTATCCTCAAGATCAGGACTATCAGGATGACCGGCCTCGGTGAGGAAGCCGTAGACCGCAAGGTAAAGGACCTGCTGGAATCCCCTCCTCCGCTTACGGTGGGTATCTACGCGAAACCTGCGCTAGTCGAGCTGAAGATAATGGCAAAAGCAAAGAACGATAAACAGGCGAAAACCCTTATCGACAGGGCGGACGCGAAGATAACCGCGCGGCTGGGTAAATATATATTCGGACGCGACAGCGAGACCCTTGAAGGCGCCGTGGGTTCCGGGCTCTTGCTCAGCCGCAGGACATTAGCCGTCGCCGAGTCCTGCACGGGCGGCCTTATAGCAAGCCGCATCACGGATGTTCCCGGAAGCTCTAAGTACTTCAGGCTCGGGATCATTGCTTACTCCAATGACGCGAAGATAAAACTTCTCGGGGTGCGCCCGGGCACGCTTGATAAATTCGGCGCTGTCAGCAGGCAAACCGCTATGGAAATGGCGGAAAATGTCAGGACGGCAGCCGGCTCGGATATCGGATTGTCCGTTACGGGTATTGCCGGGCCCTCCGGGGCGACAAAGGGTAAACCTGTGGGGCTCGTATACATAGCGTTTGCCGGTGAGAAGGGGTGTTATTGCAGTGAATTCAGGTTCAGGGGTGAGCGAGAGGTGGTAAAGTTCAAGACTTCGCAGGCCGCGCTCGACCTGCTCAGAGTATCCCTTTAGGCGGGTTCTTCCCGATATCGGACGCCAGGCAGAGCTGGTCTTTCCCGTGCTGTTTCGCCCAATAAAGGGCTTCGTCGGCTTTCTTGAACAACTGGTGCGGAGTGGCGCCGTCATTAGGGTATATGGCTATGCCGATGCTGACGCTGAATGTCAGCGTCTTATCCCCCGCTTTTATCTCCTGTGACTTTACCGCATCCCGCAGGCGGTTTCCTACGGCCAGCGCGCTGTCCTTGTTCGAATTCGTCAACAGTACCACGAATT
>JAQUSA010000071.1 GCA_028715315.1 Candidatus Omnitrophota bacterium
GCAGCAGCATAACTAAGATGCACATTGTAATATACAGGCCGTCGAACGTGATATCGGAAGAGACGGTCTTTATAGACAATATAAGGATAAAGCAGAGGGACCCGGTATGAGGGCCTTATTGTACATGACGGCAGCCGTCGCGGCTTCAGCCGCTATATTATGCGCCCCGCGCGCGCAGGCCGGCGAGACCCTCTTCGAGGGGTTTGAGGGCAGCAGCTACTGGTACGGCGTAGATTGGGAGAATACGGGGCAGGTAAACCTTGAGGCGGCCGGCGAGAACGCCTCGCAGGGAAAGGGATCGCTGAAGGTCGTGATAAGGGAAGAGGCGACGGACTGGAAGAACAAGGTTGCCTTTTTCAAGGAAGCCAACGGGATCGATATATCGAAAAACAGAGAAGTCCTTATCGACGTCTATAATAAGGAGGCCGCGGGCATAGAGATAGCGATAGGTTTCAGGACGGGTGAGGGTTGGGTGTATTACGAGTCGGGCAGGAAACCGGTCGGGAAAGGGTGGAACAAGGACATCTCCTTCGGCCTGGATTCGCCTGATTACAAATGCAAGGCAAGCGACTGGAAGAACAGCGCGGCGCTTGCGGACAAGAACAACATAGGCGAGTTCTACGTGCTGGTCTACCGGCCGGTGAAGATGGCCAGGGACGTCTTGTATATTGACAACATAAGGATAAAATAAGGGGGAATTCAGATGAGGAAGGCGGCATTTCTGGCGGTGATAGCGGCTGCGATGTTCCTGATGTGTGCTTCGGTCCATGCTGAGGGCGATACGAAGGTCTTCGACAGCTTTGAAGGGGCCAACGACTGGACCGCTGAGAACTGGGACAACGTCGGCGGCGTGACGATGATGATAAGCGCGGAGAAGTTCTCCGACGGCAAGCAGTCGCTGAAGGCCGTCGCTAAGGACGAGGAAGAGGACTGGAAGAACAGGTTCGTCATATCCAGGGAAGCGACGCTCGACCTTTCGGCCTCCGATATGTATATGGATATATACACCGACGCGCCTTCGGGGGTCTCGGTCGCTATAGCGTTCGATACGGCCGGCGAATATTATGAATCCGGCAACAAGCTGCTGAACCAGGGATGGAACAAGGACATAAAGTTCGAGCTCGGAGCCAAGGATTTCAAGTGCAAGGCGAGCGACTGGAAAAATTCAGTCCCCCTGGCGGACAGGAGCGACATAAGCAAGGTCTTCATCCTGGTCCAGCACCCGAAGAAGATGAAGGGCGTTACGGTCTTCATAGATAATATCAGGTTCAATTAACCAAAAACGGCAAAGGGCCTTGATGAAAACCATTATGGCGGCGGCAGTTTTTTTCTTCCTGACAGGCGCTTCTGTCTCTGCAGGGACGGAAGCAAAGATCATTTCTGTCTCGGAGAACCTGTCCGAGGTGCCTAAATTCGAGAAGCTCGAACTGACTGTTGCCATCGAGGCGCCGTATACGAATCCCTTTGACCCCGAGGAAGTAGACCTGGCTGCGGAATTCACGGATCCTTCAGGCAAGACGTCTGTAATGCCGGGTTTTTATTCCGGTCCTGACTGGAAGGTGAGGTTCTCGCCGGACCTTGAAGGCGAATGGAAATACGTTGTTTGCCTTAAGACAAAAGAAGGTGCTGGCCGTACAGAGCAGAAGTCATTTAAGTGCGCCGCATCGCAGGCCAAGGGATTCATTAGGGTCAGCAAGGCCGACCCGAAGTATTTCGAATTCACGGACGGGAGTTTCTATTACCCTGTAGGGGAGAACATCTGCTGGGCGTCGCTGCCCGGCTTCAGGAAATACTTCGCGGAGATGCAGAAAGCCGGCGGGAACTGGACGAGGATATGGATGTCGAACTGGGAGGCCGGGCTCGAGTGGACGAAGGGCTCCGGTTACAGGGGCCTCGGGAAGTATAATTTAGAAAAGGCCGATAAGCTCGATAAGATAGTCGACCTCGCGAAGGAATACGGGCTCTATTTCCAGCTTGTCATAAACCACCACGGGCAATTGAGCACGAAAGTCAACCCGCAGTGGGACGATAACCCCTATAACGCGAAGAACGGCGGGCCGTGCAAGAGCCCGCAGGATTTTTTCACGGATCCGGAAGCGAAAAAGCATTTTAAAAACAGGATGCGCTACATAATAGCGCGCTGGGGATACAGCCCGAACATAATGGCGTGGGAACTCTGGAACGAGCTCACCTTCGTAGATGACCTCGACCTGGGGACGGACGCCGCGTGGCACAAGGAGATGGCCTCATACATAAAGGGGATCGACCCGCACAGGCACCTGATAACAACGAGCTACGCCGGCACCTTCCACGGCTACGGTTTCAACGGGAAAGTCTGGGAGATCCCGGAGATAGATTTCACGCAGTTCCACATGTATACGCAGGATGTCGTATCCGCGGTAATAGGCGCGTACAGGCTCATGGACCGGTTCGATAAGCCGTATTTCATGGGGGAGATAGGCACCGATTCTTCCGACGGCGTGGATAAGAAAGACGCCGACGGAGCCTACCTGCATTCCGCGCTCTGGGCCGAGTATATGCTGGCCTGCGGAGGCAACGCGATGCCGTGGTGGTGGGACAGCTACATACATCCGAAGAATATGTATTACCATTGGGCGGCCCTGAGCGAGTTCAACAGGGGCGTCGACAGGCGCGGGAAGGGCTACAGGACTTCCACGGCGCGCGTTCTCGCGGAAGTCGACGGCCTCAGGTCTCCGCTGTTCGCTATGGGCCTGATGAGCAATAAGGAAGGTTTCGTGTGGGTATTTGACCCGAAATGGACAAAGTATGAGGCCGGCAGGCCGGAACCTCCTTTCATAAAAGACGCGGCCATAAGGATCAATTGGGTAGACAGGGGAAAATATTCGGTCGAGTTCTGGGATACATGGAAAGGGACCGTAGTTGAAAGGCAGGAGATAGCGTCCGACGATAACGGCCTGGATATAGTATTGCCTGCCTTCAAGAGGGATATGGCGGTAAAGATCATCCAGTCGGAGATGAAGGCCGCGAGCGGGAAGAAGGCGGCCCTCGCGGACACGGTCCCGGCGGCGATAGGTTTTACGCGCAAGGAGATCGTCCTGAAGAAGGCAAAGCAGCACATAAAGGTGGACGGCGACCTTTCGGAATGGTATATATCGGATTTCAGCGGCAGCCAGACCGCCTCGGTAGACAAGGGTTCGGCGAAGTTCTACATGCTGTACGACAAGGAGAACCTTTATCTCGCGGCGGCGGTGGATGATGACATCGTGATGGGGGACCAGAGCGGGGTGGACATATGGCGGGATGACGGCGTAGAATTATGGATAGACGCGAAGGGGGACGCCGACGTTTTCAATAATATGCCCTTTAACCCGGGATGCTACCAGATAAATATTGCGCCTTTGACCAAAGACGGGAAAGCGGGCGTATATGTATACAGGAATATCAACACAAGGCCGCTTGCCGACGCGATAAGGGCCGCTTCGAAAGTATCATCCGACCCGAAGAGGAGCGGATATTCGGTCGAGGCGGCGATACCCATCAGCGCGGTCAACGGGCTTGAATTGAGGGAAGGCAAAGTCCTCGGCGTTAATTTTTCCATAACGGATAAGGACAGCGCGAAGGGCGAATGGCGGCATATAATGTGGTCAGGCAAACAGGAGGATGACGCGACCCAATGGGGCAGGCTAAAGGTAAAATGACAAACAAGGCTGAAATAAGGGAAGGAATATTCTATCTGGGCAAGGAGCCCATGTTCCTGATAACGGCGGATTACCCGTATTACCGCGATAACGCGGATAATTGGGGCGACCGGCTCAGGAAGATCAAGGACGCCGGCATAGACGCGGTGACCTTTTATACCCCGTGGCGCCACCATATGCGCGAAGAGACGGGTGTCTTCACGTACGATTTTGACGGCAGCACCCAGCCGAACCGGAACGTGAAGCTGTTCCTGGAGTTGTGCCGGAAGAACGGCCTGTGGGCAGTCGTCAAGCCCGGCCCTTTCATACACGCCGAGCTTACGTTCGGCGGGCTTCCCGACTGGGCCGCGGCCGAGAAGGGTTCCGGGATAGAGACTTTCCCGAACAGCAAGGGAGAGCCGATGCTCGATCCGTTCCGCAAGCCAGATACATACGGCAGGCCCATGCCGGCGCCGTTATGCCCTAAATTCAAGGCGATGACAAAGCAATGGTATAAACTCGTGTATGATAACCTGATAAAAGGGAATATCTACCCGGCCGGAAATATTATCGCGGTCCAGGTCTGCAACGAAGGGCTCTATTCTAACGGCCCGGCGGCGATAACGGATTACGACTATTCCGATTCCGCGCTCGGGCTCTACAGGAAATTCGCAAAGCGCAAAGACGTGAGGGCGCCGAGGAGATTGCACGCGATAAGGAAACTATCCGACCTGAATGATTACCTCGACTGGTCCCGCTGGCAGTCGGAATATATGAGGACCGTATATACGGAGTTTTCCGAGGTCGTCCGCGGGAAGCTTCCGGTAGTCATCAATATAAACCCGCCTACGGAGGGCAGGAACCTCGACCACTGGCTCACGCGCGTTATCCCGGAGAACTGGCCGGGTATAGATTACGGTTTTACGAACTGGCTCAGGCCGGTCTCCGAAGACCGTTCGTCGTTCGACCGCTACAGCATCCTGTCGAAACGCAGCAGGGGCATAAATTTCGAGGAGAACTGGGGGTTCTCGAAGCTCTACGATTACCATTTCCAGTACCCGGCGGTATGCACGTTCGAGACGATGCTGGCGATCGCGAACGGCGCGACGGGTTTCAACGTCTACACTGCGGTAAATACGGCTTCGTGGGACGAATCTATAGACAGCCAGCACCAAAGGCCGTATCCCGATTCATCTCCGATAAACGAGGACGGTTCGGTCACGAAGAAATACGGGGTATTGAGCCTCATATCGCATTTCTTCGAATCGGAAGGGCCGGAGTTCCTGAAGTGCGTTCCCGATACCCCTATCGCGTGGGGTTTCTACCCGCCGTATGCTTACCTGGCCGCGTGGGATATCCCGAAAGAGGACTGGGACGGGATGCATATCGAGCCGGTGAAGTGCGGATACGAGGGCCTCGACAGGATACAGCGCGTGCTGCGCGACAAAAACATTGATTTTCATATCGTGAACATAGAGAAGGCGCCTTTGCAGGAGCTTAAACGCCATAAGTTCATCGTGCTGCACGGCGGTTTCTTCATGGACAGAAAGACCCAGCAGAAGCTTACGTCCTACGTGTCGGCCGGCGGAAAGGTGATATTCATCGGCGAGACCCCCCGCCTTGACGGGGATTTCAAGGATTGCCGGATATTGCAGAAGAAGAGCTTCTGCGTCTTAAAGACCGAGGATATCGGTGCACTGTTGGGCAGGTACCACGGCAAACTCTCGGTGAATGACCCGGAGACACAGGTCTGGGCCTATGATAACCCGAAAGCCGGCACTCAGTTCTTCTTCGTGCTGAACCTGTCGTCGAACGCCGGCCCAAGGTACTTCACCTACAACGGGGAGAAGGCCAGCGTGACCATGCCGGATAAATCATCGGCGGTAATAAAAATAAAGCGCGGCAGGATCGATTCGCTGTTCATCAAAGGCATCAACGAGATGAATAATACGTCGGTCGTGCCGGCCGCGTCATTCGGGAAGGACGTATTCAGGGCTAATACCGCCTGCGACGTCCTGGCCTACAGGAGGGGGAAAGAATGGCAGATAAAGACCGCTGTCTGAAAGCGGCCCTGGTTTGCGCAGCCGCGGCGATGGTAATTGCCGCGCCTTTCCGCGCCGTAT
>JAQUSA010000072.1 GCA_028715315.1 Candidatus Omnitrophota bacterium
ATAAGAACAAGCCGGTGAATGTCTCGTCCGGCATCAATAACGCCGACAGGTCTGTAGGCGCGATGCTGAGCGGCGAGGTCTGCAGGAGATGCGGCGACGGCGCGCTGCTGGAAAACACCATAATGTGCAAATTCAGGGGCATCGCCGGGCAAAGCTTCGGCGCGTTCCTTGCGAAAGGCGTTACCTTTGAGCTGGAGGGGATGGCTAACGACTACACGGGAAAAGGCATCTCCGGCGGGAAGGTCATAATATATCCGGACAGGGACGCGCGTTATGAGCCGGACAAGAACGTGATCATAGGCAATACCACTTTCTATGGGGCCATCTCAGGCGAGGCGTATGTATGCGGCATCGCCGGAGAAAGGTTTTGCATAAGGAACTCGGGGCTGTATGCTGTCGTGGAAGGCGTCGGCGACCACGGTTGCGAGTATATGACGGGCGGAAGGGTGGTCATACTGGGAAAGACAGGCAGGAATTTTGCCGCCGGAATGTCGGGCGGCATAGCGTACGTATAGGATGAGGACGGGGACTTAAAAGACAAATGTAATACTGATATGGTCGAAATGGAAAAAGTCAAGGACGGTGATAAGGACACGATATATAACCTGCTTCATAATCATTTCAAGAATACGCGGAGCAAGAAGGCAAAAAAGATCATTGATAACATGAATGAGGAACTTAAAAAATTCGTCAGGGTCATACCTATAGAGTATAAACGCATACTGGAAGGGGCGTCCGATGGGTGATCCGAGAGGTTTCCTGAAATTAGCGAGGCAATGCGGCCGGTACAGGGAGGTTTGCGAGCGCATCCGGGATTATAAAGAGGTCCCCATACTGCGCTCCGGGAAGCAATCGCAGGAGCAGGCTTCGCGCTGCATGGATTGCGCGACGCCGTTTTGCCATTGGGGCTGCCCGATCGGGAACTATATCCCCGAATGGAACGACCATATGTTTCACGGGAACTGGAAGGCGGCGTTTTCTCTGTTGGACGCCACGAACAACCTGCCCGAGATAACCGGAAGGGTGTGCCCGGCATTATGCGAGTATTCATGCGTATTGGGCTTGAACGACGATGCCGTTACCATACGCGAGAACGAGCTCGCTGTCATAGAATCCGCGTTTAAGAACGGGCTGGTGAAGCCGTACCGTATCGGGCATAGGACCGGAAAGAAAATAGCCGTTGTCGGCTCGGGCCCTGCGGGCCTCTCCTGCGCGGCGCAGCTTAACAGGGCCGGGCATAGCGTGGTTGTCTTTGAGCGGGAAGATAAGCCGGGCGGAATACTGCGTTATGGCATCCCGGATTTTAAACTCGAAAAACACCTTATAGACAGGCGCATCGCCATATGGAAAGAGGAGGGGGTCGTTTTCAAGACAAATACGGATGCAGGCAAGGATTATCCGGCGAAGAAACTCCTGTCCGAGTTCGATGCGGTCTGCCTGGCGGGCGGTTCCCGCGTCCCGAGGGACCTCAAGATAGACGGGAGGGAGCTTAAGGGCATATATTTCGCGATGGATTACTTGACGCAATCGAACAGGCGCGTTGCCGGGGAAAGGATCCCGAAGGACGGGTCGATCGATGCCAAGGGTAAAAAGGTGGTCGTGATAGGCGGAGGCGACACCGGGTCCGATTGCGTCGGCACGGCGCATCGCCAGGGAGCGGCCTGTGTGATACAGGTCGAGGTACTGCCCCGTCCTTCCGAATGCAGGACCAAGGATCGCCCCTGGCCGAATTATCCCCTGCTCTTAAAGACGACATCAAGCCACGAAGAGGGCGGAGAGCGGCACTGGGCGGTATCTACCAGGCGTTTTGTCGGTGAGAAAGGCGTTGTAAAAAAACTTTCCTGCGTGAAGGCGGAAGCCCCGGGATGCGAGTTCGATATCGAGGCGGACCTGGTCATCATTGCCGCAGGTTTTTTGCATCCCGAGCATTCTAGCCTGCTTGCGGGGCTTGACGTGGAGTTTGATGAGCGGGGCAACGTGAAGACCGATGTGAATTATATGACGTCGGCCAGGAAAGTGTTTTCCGCGGGCGACATGAGGCGAGGCCAGTCGCTGGTCGCATGGGCCATCTCGGAAGGCAGGTCTTCAGCCGATTGTATTGATAAATATTTGACGGGTGAAAAATGATAAGCACTGGAATTAAAGGCCTGGACGGAGTGATTACAGGGTTAAGGACAGGGGATAATGTCGTCTGGCAGATAGACGATATTAAGGACTATGCCGATCTCGTAAAGCCTTTTGTGCGCCAGGCGCAGAAGGAGGGCAGGAAGGTAATATACGTAAGGTTCGCTTCGCATAAAGAGCTCCTTAAGCCTTCAAAAGGGATAAAACGGCATGAGCTTGATGCCCATTCCGGATTCGAATCTTTCACAACGGCGGTAAATAATATCATTACGCAGGAAGGCGAGGGCGCATATTATGTGTTCGATTGCCTGTCTGAACTCCTTTCGGCATGGGGCACCGACCTTATGGTAGGGAACTTTTTCATGGTCACATGCCCCTATCTCTACGAGCTCAAGACCGTCACATATTTTTCGATATTGCGCAATAGCCATTCCTTTAAATCCATAGCCCGTATTCGCGAAACAACACAGCTGCTTATGGATGTTTACCATTGCGAAGGCGTCTGTTATATACACCCCCTGAAGGTGTGGAACCGGTATTCGCCTACCATGTTCCTTCCCCACCAAAAGGAGGGAGATAAGTGCATCCCCGTTACCGACAGCGTCAACGCCGTAAAGATACTCTCCTACATCCATGAGAAAGGCGCGGAAGGGGCGAAGAGGAACCTCGATTACTGGGACCGCCTGTTCCTTGAAGCGGAGGAGCTGGTTAATAAACCTGCCGCAAAAGAGGAGATAAAAGACGCGATAAAGAAGTTCTGCCGCATAATGATAACAAAGAACGAGAAGATCCTCTCCCTGGCAATTAACACTTTCTCGCTTAAGGAGCTCATAGATATAAAGTCCAGGTTAATAGGGACGGGTTTTATCGGCGGAAAAACCCTGGGGATGCTTTTGGCCAGGAAGATCCTTTCGGGGAATAAATCGCTAAAATGGCAGGAACTTTCGGAGCCCCATGATTCATTTTATATAGGCTCTGACATATTCTACTCGTATATAGTGCAGAACCGGTGGTGGAAATTGCGCATACAGCAAAAAACCGGGGAAGGCTACTTTAGCATCGCAAAAATCCTGAAGGAAAAGATGCTTTACGGGGTATTTGACGAAGAGATCATGGAGCAATTCCAGCAGATAATAGAATACTTCGGCTCGTCCCCTATCATAGTCCGTTCAAGCTCGCTTTTGGAGGACGGGTTCGGGAACGCGTTCGCCGGAAAGTATGAGAGCGTGTTCCTGGCGAACCAGGGCACGCCTGAGCAGAGGTATATCCAGTTCGCCGAAGCCGTAAGAAGGATCTACGCAAGCTCTATGAACGAAGATGTCCTCGTATACAGGAGGCAGAGAGGGCTGGACAAATTAGATGAACAGATGGCCCTCCTGGTCCAGCGTGTTTCGGGGGCCCACCATAAGCATTATTTCTTTCCCGACCTCGCGGGAGTGGGAGTGTCCCACAATACGTATGTCTGGAATGAGAATATGGACCCGAAGGCCGGGATGCTCAGGCTGGTATTCGGGCTCGGGACAAGGGCGGTCAACCGCGTTGAAGGCGATTATCCGAGGATGGTCGCGCTTGACGATCCTTTGCAAAGGCCGTATGCGGAGCAGGATGACCTAAGGAAATATTCGCAGCATGAGGTAGACCTTATTGATACGAAGGAGAACATCCTGACGACCGTTCCCTTCGAGAAGCTCGTAAAAGAGGGATCGTATGCGGATGTGGGCCGGATAGCGGTCAAGGATTACGAGGCTGCGCGCATGATGGACGGGCACGGCGCAGAAGACAAAGAGCGCTGGATACTGACGCTTGACAACGTGTTTAAGGACAGTAAGCTGGCAAATTCGTTCAAAAAGATATTGGGATCGCTGGAGGAGAGTTACCGCTATCCCGTCGAAATAGAATTTACGGTAAACTTCACAAAGAATGATACGTATAAAATAAACCTGCTGCAATGCAGGCCGCTCCAGACGCGGGGCGTTGGCCATAAAGTAAATATGCCGGATAAGATAAACAGGGAAGATGTGCTGTTCGGGTCAGACGGATATTTCCTGGGTGGCAACGTCTCCCAGCGGATCAAAAGGATAATATATGTCGATCCTGAAAAGTACAGCAAGCTTGTATTGCAGGAAAAACATGAGATCGCCCGTATAGTCGGAGGCTTAAACAGGAATATAAAAGACAGGGAGGAATTGCCCGCGCTTCTAATGGGCCCGGGAAGGTGGGGTACCACAACGCCCTCTTTAGGCGTTCCGGTCAAATTTGCGGAGATAAATAACGTGGCGGTCCTCGCCGAAGTGGCTTTCTCGGCCGGCAATCTCATGCCGGAGCTGTCGTTCGGGACGCATTTTTTCCAGGACCTCGTGGAGACTAACATCTTCTATGTAGCGCTCTTTCCCGAAAAGAAGGGTGTCATATTCAACAGGGAATGGTTTGGCCGGATGAAAAACCTGTTCGCGGAACTCGTGCCCGGATCTGCCAAGTATAAAGACCTGATAGGCGTCTACGACGTAGGCGATAAGGGTTTAAGGGTAATGTCGGACGTGGTTTCACAAAAGGTTGTGTGTTTTTCAGGCAAAGGAGGCGGTAAAGATGCCTAAATATATTTTCGTAACTGGCGGCGTTGTCTCGAGCTTGGGCAAGGGGATCGCTTCGGCGAGCATAGGGAAATTATTGGAATCGAGGGGCCTGAAGATCACCCTGATGAAATGCGACCCCTATATCAACGTCGATCCGGGCACCATGAATCCCTATCAGCACGGGGAGGTCTATGTCACCGAGGACGGCGCGGAGACCGACCTTGACCTCGGGCATTATGAACGGTTTACCAATGCCGGGCTGACCAGGGATAATAATATCACCACCGGAAAGATATACTATTCCGTGATCACGAAAGAAAGAAGGGGGGATTACCTGGGCAAGACGGTCCAGATCATTCCGCACATAACCGACGAGATAAAGAACAGCATAAAAAAGGTCGGCGCCGATGAGAAGTCCGATGTGGTCATAGTGGAGATAGGCGGCACGGTGGGCGATATCGAGGGACTGCCGTTTTTGGAGGCCATACGGCAGCTAAGGCTTGAGTTGGGGAGGGATTATGCGATCAATATACATCTCACCCTGGTCCCGTATATGAAATCCGCAGGAGAGATAAAGACCAAGCCCACGCAGCACAGCGTAGGGACCTTGAGGGAGATAGGCATCATTCCCGACGTCATTATCTGCAGGACCGAGAAGCCGCTCAGCAAGGAGATCAGGGACAAGATCGCCCTGTTCTGCAGCGTGAACAAAGAGGCGGTCATTACCGCGTTAGATGTAAAATGTATTTATGAGATCCCGTCCCTTTACAGGAAAGAGGGATTGGATTCGCTGATAGTCAGGCTGCTTAACCTGAAATGCCAGGACGGGGACCTGCGTGAATGGGAGGACAGTGTCTTAAGGAAATTGAAGTGTTCGGAAAAGGAAGTGCAGATAGCGGTTGTGGGGAAATACATCGCGCTGCAGGACGCCTATAAGTCTATTTATGAAGCCCTGGCGCACGGAGCGATCGCCAATGATGTCAGGCTTATTATAAAAAAGGTGGACTCCGAAGATATTGAGAGGGACGGACCGGCCAAACACCTTCAAAACGTGAAAGGGGTCCTCATTCCGGGAGGATTCGG
>JAQUSA010000073.1 GCA_028715315.1 Candidatus Omnitrophota bacterium
ATAATACCCTCACGAGGAAGACCGAAGAGTTCAAGCCGATAAAAGAGGGCGAAGTCCGCATGTATGTTTGCGGCGTCACCGTATACGACGAGTGCCATCTCGGTCACGCGCGCAGCGCGTTCATATTCGATTTCATTAGGAGCTATTTCGCCTACCGCGGGTATAAGGTCACGTTCGTCAAGAACATAACCGACGTCGACGACAAGATAATCAATAAGGCCCGCGATGAGGCCGCCGACAAAAAGTCGCCGCTCTTCGGCAGGGACCTGAATACCGCCTCCAGGGAGATCGCCGAACGCTATACCAGGAGCTTTTACGGCGATATGGAAGCCCTCGGCATAGCGCACGCCGATAAGGAGCCCAAGGCGACCGAGCATATAAAAGATATAATAAGCATGATAAGCACCCTTATAGAGAAGGGGCACGCCTACGCGTCGGGCGGCGACGTATATTTCGACGTGCGCAGTTTCTCCGGCTACGGCAAACTTTCACACCAGGACAAGGACCAGATGCTCGGGGATGCTCATCCCGGCAAACTTGAAAAAAAGAGGGATTCGCTAGATTTCGCGCTATGGAAATCCGCTAAACCGAGCGAACCGGAATGGGATTCTCCGTGGGGCAAGGGCAGGCCGGGATGGCATATAGAGTGTTCGGCGATGTCCACCAAGTATCTCGGCGATAATTTTGATATCCACGGCGGCGGCCGCGACCTGATATTCCCGCACCATGAGAACGAGGTCGCGCAGTCGGAATGCACCACAGGCAAGCCCTTCGCCAACTACTGGATTCATAACGGCCTTTTGACCATAAACAGCGAAAAGATGTCCAAATCCCTCGGAAATTATGTGTCTATAAAGGGCGTCCTCGAGCGTTACCCCGCGGATGTGCTTAAGATCTTCTTCCTCGGAACGCACTATTCCCATCCGATAGATTTCACGTGGGATAAGATGGACACGGCCAGGAGCGGTTACGAGAGATTTGTGGTGCTTCTGGACAAGATAGACAGGCGGCTCTCCGGAGAGGCCGGCATCCCGGCCAAAAAGGACAAGGATATTGAAGATGCGAAGGCGCGGTTCATCGAGGCGATGGACGGGGACTTCAATACGCCGTCCGCGCTCGGAGCGCTCTTCGACCTCGTGAGCGCCGCGAACAAAATTGTTGATAGAAATGACGATATTTCTGTGCTAAAATACATAAAAGATACCCTGCTGGAAACAGGCGGGGTGCTTGGGCTCAGTTTCGCGCCGGCTGCGGCCGGCCTGTCCGACGCCGAGATACAGAAGCTCGTTGACGCCCGCATAGAGGCGAAGAAGAGGAAGGATTTCGGCGATTCGGACCGGATAAGGGTGGAGCTGAACCAAAAAGGCGTGATACTCGAAGACGACAAAGACAAAACCTACTGGAGACGGAAAGTTTAAATGCGAATGAACGCCCGCGCCAAAGAGACTCTCGCAGCTTACGGTTTTTTAGCCCCTAACCTGATAGGTTTCATGGTATTCACTTTTGTGCCGGTCTTCTTCTCGCTGGTCCTGAGCTTCTATAAGTGGGACATACTGACTACCCCGCAGTTCATCGGCTTCGATAATTTCATACACCTGCTCGGGTTCGGAAGGGACCCGGTGACGAACCACATTATCGCAAAGGACCCGAAATTCTGGCAGTACCTCTGGAACACCGTCTTCCTGATGTTCTCGATACCCGTATGCATGATGGCCTCGCTCGCGCTCGCGATAGCGCTCAACCGCAAGGTCCGCTTCGAGTCGATGTTCAGGACCATATTCTTCCTGCCTTCCATATGCCCCGGAGTCGCGATATCGATACTTTGGCTCTGGATATTCAATCCCGAATACGGCATGTTGAATAACATAATATATTGGGGCGGGAAACTGATGGGTTTCAACCTCATGGGCCCGTTGTGGCTGAACTCGCCGGGATGGGCGAAGCCGGCCCTTATGCTCATGAATTTCTGGATAGCGATAGGCGGCATGAACATGATACTCTACCTCGCCGCGCTGCAGGGCATACCTAGGGATTTCTACGAGGCGGCCGAGATCGACGGCGCCAACGGGTGGCAGAAGTTCTGGGCGATAACATGGCCGCAGATAAGCCCGACGACATTCTTCATAGCCATCATGAGCATCATAGGCGGCTTCCAGGGCGGTTTCATGCAGGCGTATATAATGACGGGCGGCGGCCCCGGCGGCGCGACCACGACAATAGAATATTATATCTTCAATAACCTGTATACATGGCAGAACGTCGGCTACGCGGCCGCGATCGCGTGGTTCCTGTTCATGGTCATATTCGTCGTCTCGCTTATCAACTGGAGATTCGGCGGCAAACTGGTCCACTACTAAAGGGTCGGCACATGGATAAGAAACAGCAACCCAGGAGCGCGGTTAGTTTGAGCGAAGCGGCGCAGAAGGAGAAAGCGCTGCAGGTCTTCGCGTATGCGGTGCTCGGTATCGGCGCGCTCTCGATGATCATGCCGTTCCTCTGGATGATAACGACCTCGCTGAAGACGCTCGACGCGATATATATACGCCCGAAGAACTGGATACAGATGTTCATCCCGACGATGTTCATCTGGGATAATTACGTCCAGTCTTTCAAGGTGGTCCCGTTCGCGAAGTTCTACATGAATTCGATAATAGTCGGCATCGCGGTGACGGTCGGGCAGGTCTTCACGAGTTCGCTGGCGGCCTACGCCTTTTCGCGCCTCGAGTTCAAGGGCAGGGACAAGCTCTTCTTCGCGTACCTCGCGACTATGATGATACCGGGGTCTGTCACGATGATCCCCGTTTATGTGCTTATGAGGCTTTTCAATTGGGTCGATACTTATAATGCGCTGATCATCCCCGCGATATTCTCGGCATACGGCACTTTCATGCTGCGTCAGTTCTTCATGACCCTGCCGAAAGACCTGGAAGACGCCGCGAAGATAGACGGATGCGGGTTCTTCCGCATCTATACTACGATAATCTTGCCGCTCTCGAAGCCGGCCCTCGCGACTCTTACCGTATTTACCTTCATGGGCAACTGGGGGTCCTTCATGTGGCCCTTGCTTGTCACTAACTCGGTAGGTATGAGGACGCTGCCTATTGGGCTCGAATCATTTAAGACGCAATATTCCACCGACTGGCATTTCCTTATGGCCGGTTCGGTGATGGCGATGCTCCCGATCGTCATTATTTTCATCTTCACACAGCGCTACTTCGTAGAGTCCATCAAGCTTACCGGCGTAAAGGGATAACAGATGCGGCTGGGGAAATTCATCACTATCGAGGGACCCGAGGGTTCGGGTAAATCGACGCATTCGCGCCTGCTTTGCGGCTATCTGCGCCGCAATGGGCGCAAGGTCGTCCATACGCGCGAGCCCGGCGGCACCGGGATATCGGAAGCCGTCAGGCAGATACTCCTCAGCAATAAGAATAAAGGCATGGCCGACGCCTGTGAGCTGCTGCTCTTCATGGCCGCGCGCGCCCAGATAGTCGAAGAGGTGATAAAGCCCGCGCTGAAGAAAGGATATATCGTCGTCTGCGACAGGTTCCACGACGCGACCGTCGCCTACCAGGGCTACGGCGCCGGCATGGACCTCCGGACGATAGAGTCGATGCGCAAGCTGGCGACCGGCGGGCTCAAGCCCGACCTTACGGTCTTGCTCGATGTCGAGAGCGGAATAGGCCTCAGGCGCGGCGGCGCGCACGACAGGATGGAGACGAAATCGCCGGGTTTCCATAAGAGGGTAAGGAACGGATACCTGAGGCTTGCCGCGAAGGAACCCCGCAGGGTCAAAGTCATATGCACGACACGCTCTTCCGTAAATGATGTCCAGGAAAGAGTGAGGGAAGCGGTTAATAATGTCATTTAGCGGGATAATAGGGCAGGATCTTGCCGTAGACCTTTTGAAGAGGGCGATGACCGAGGGCCGCCTCGCGCATGCCTATCTTTTTATCGGCCCTGAAGGTACCGGCAAGTCGTTGCTTGCCCGTATATTCGCGAAGGCGCTCAATTGCGAAAAGCCGGGGCCGGCCGACCCGTGCGGCGAATGCGTATCCTGCAGGAAGATAGAGGGCGGGATCCATCCCGACGTGATAACGGTCTCCCCCGAAGGCAAATCGGTGCAGATAGGGATAGACGCGATCCGCAGGATGGAAGGATCGATGTCGCTGAAGCCTTACGAGGGCAGGACGAAAGTATTCATAATAGACGGCGCGGACAGGATGACCGAGGAGTCGGCGAATTCGCTGTTGAAGACCCTCGAAGAGCCGCCGAAGGACACGGTAATAGTCCTTTTGGCCTCGAATATGTTCAAGCTGCAGCCGACGATAGTCTCGCGCTGCCAGAAAGTATTGTTCCATCCCCTGGGCGAGCGCCCGATAATGAAGGAACTGATCGAGCGTTACGGCCTGGACGAGAAGAGGGCATTGTGCGTATCCAGGTTCTCCGAAGGGCGGCTCGGCAAGGCTGTCGAAGTGCTAGAGGGCGAACTGCTCGAGGGCAGGAACAGGATAGTCGATGATTTCCTGGTCCCGAAGGCGGCGGGTTACGAGGATACGTGGCTCTACGCAGAGCCGAGAGAGAAGGTCAATGAGGCGCTGAACGCGCTGGCGGTATATTTCCGGGACCTGCTGGTCTTCAGCCTTTCGAAGGACCAGGGGCTACTCGTGAACCTCGATAAGGCGGCAGACATCGCGCGCGATTCGGCGAAATTCACGGCGGACAGGCTGGAAAACATAATCGATAACATCGCCGCTACGCAGGACGAGATAAAAAGGAACGCGAATATCAAGATCGCGCTTTCCTGCCTGCGGCTTAACATAACCTAGGGGGAATGGAATTGTACGAAGTCATCCAGATAAGGCTCAGGGAAGGCGGCAAGACCCAGTACTATGAACTGGGCAACACGAAGCCGAAGATAGGAGATACCGTTGTTGTCGAGGCGGACAGGGGGCTCGATTACGGCGACGCGATATCGGACGTCGAATCCGTTGCCAAGCTGACGGGAGAAGAGCCCGTACGGAAGATATTGAGGATAGCCACGGCCGCGGACATCGACCAGATAAAGAAGAACCGCGAGAAGACCAGGGAGGCGTTCACGACCTGCCAGAAGAAGATAATCGAGCACGGCCTTAAGATGAAGCTGATCGAGGCCGAATATTCATTCGACAGGTCGAAGCTGCTCTTTTATTTCACGGCCGACGGCCGCGTGGATTTCAGGGAGCTGGTCAAGGACCTCGCGCGGATATTCAAGGCAAGGATAGAGCTGAAGCAGATAGGCGTACGCGACGAGGCGCGCCTTCTCGGAGGGTTCGGCCCCTGCGGCAAGGCGCTCTGCTGCGCGACATTCCTGAAGGATTTCGAGCCGGTCACGATAAAGATGGCGAAGGAACAGAACCTCCCGCTCAACCCGGCCAAGATCTCGGGCGTTTGCGGCAGGCTCATGTGCTGCCTCGGCTACGAGCATAAGCTCTATCTGGAACTTTTAAGGGGGCTCCCGAAGGAAGGCGACAAGATCAGCGCCGAAGGCATCGCCGGAAAGGTAGTCTCCGTGAACGCGCTGAAACGCGCGGTGACCGTAGATTGCGGGGACGGCAAGTACACCGAGATCGCGTGCAGCTGCCCGCAGGGATGCAAGCTGCACATCCGTAAAAAATGAGCAAATTTTACCT
>JAQUSA010000074.1 GCA_028715315.1 Candidatus Omnitrophota bacterium
GGATATCCGAACTTCTCGTGGAGTCGGAAGAGCTTTCGAAGAGGAACGAGGAGCTTGTAAGCAGCAGGACATCCGCTGAATCGGACTCGCAGAAGATCGTCGACGAACGGAAGACGGCGAGCGACGCGATAGCCCATGTGGAGGGCGAGGTAAGGGAAGCCCAGAAGTCGATAAATGACCTAAGCGGGCGCATGCATGTGCTTGAGGTCAAGACGACGGAGTTCGGATTTAAGAAATCCAGCATCAAGGACAGGCTGCAGCAGGTATATAAGGTCGAGGCTGACCTGGAGCAGGTCGTGGTCCCTGAGGGAATGGACTGGGACGAGACGAACGGGAAGATGGAGACACTCCGCGAAAAACTCGAGGGGATGGGTCCGGTAAACCTCGTCGCGATCGAGGAGCACCAGGAGCTGCAGGAGAGGTTCACGTTCCTGACGACCCAGCAGCAGGATCTCGTTGCCGCGAAGGACGACCTTCATAAGGCGATAAATAAGCTCAATAGGACGACGCGCGAGATGTTCCTTGAGACCTTCCAGAAGATTCAGGCGGAGTTCAGGGATATGTTCAGGCTGCTGTTCGGCGGCGGTGACGCCGAGCTGTTGCTGATAGACCAGGAAGATATACTTGAGAGCGGCATCGAGATAATAGCCAGGCCGCCGGGAAAGAAACCCCAGACCATATCGTTGCTGTCTGGCGGCGAGAGGTCGATGACGGCCATCGCGCTGTTATTCTCGATATTCAAGGTAAAGCCGAGCCCGTTCTGCGTCATGGATGAGATGGATGCGGCATTGGACGAGGCTAATATCGACAGGTTCTGCAGGGTGCTTAAGGATTTCGTTAAGACCTCGCAGTTCATCATGATAACGCACAACAAGAAGACGATCTCGGTCGCGGACGTGATGTACGGTATTACGATGGAAGAGTCGGGCGTATCGAAGATCGTTTCGGTCAAGTTCTCGCAGGATCTTGAGGCGAAGACGGCCTGACGGTGAAGTACTGAAAAAGGACGGGGTTATTTGGACCTGTAGACGCAGACCTTGTTCTTGCCTGTCCGTTTCGCTTCGTAGAGAGCCATGTCAGCCAGGTAGATCAGTTTTTCCTTGTCGAGAGCGTCTTCAGGGTAGGAGGCAAGCCCTGCGCTGATGGTGAGGTTTTTATTGGGCTGGACATTCTGGCCGTTGAACTGGAACCCTTCTATAGCCTGCCTTAATCCCTCGGCGATCCTGTAGGCGGAATCCTTGGGCGTATCCGGCAGTATGACGGCAAATTCCTCTCCGCCGTAGCGCGCCACCGAACCCTTGCCGTCACACGTGGCCTTTAGTATCCTTGCGACATCCCGCAGAAGCTGGTCTCCCATCTGGTGCCCGAGGGTGTCGTTGTAATTCTTGAAATTATCTATATCGAACATGACCATCGAAAGGGGCTTTTTGTTTTCATACGCCTTCTTAAGTTCCTCGGTAAGCGAATACTGGAAATAACCGTGGTTCCATAGCCGCGTAAGCATGTCCGTATTGGCCTGATGTACCGTCTGCTCGTAAAGGCGCGAGTTCTCGATGGCAAGCCCGGCATGGTTGGCGAACATCGTGAGCGTCCTGATATCGTCCTTCGTTATCGGCTTCTTTGTGAATATGTTATCCGCGAGTATGACGCCGATCACCTTGTCCTTTGCCCTGAGCGGCACCGTCACGAAATATTCCGTTTTAAGGGACTGTAATACGGTGTCGTGCGCGATATTCTGCCTGGTTCCCTCATTCGTGATCTCAAAGCTCATGCCTTCAAGGACCGTCATGGCCAGCACGCCGGAATCTTCGCGCAGAGGGACCTTTATATTGCGCACGATCTTATCAAGGTCGGAGCCGCCCTTATTGTAGAAACTGTAGGCGGATATGAGGTCTTCCAGGTTCATCTGCTCGGATGCGATCCTGTTCCAGATGCGCCCGGCCTCCTCAACAGACTGGGGCCCTATGCCCATCTTGCCTTCGATGGTGCCGTCACCGTCGTTGACCAGGAAGAGCATGGCCCTGTTGAATCCGAGCCCCTCGTGCGAAGTCACGCCGGTAAGGATAATGAAGAGGATCTCATCAAGATTGAGCGTGGTGCGCATAGCGTTGCCGATCTCGTAAAAAATGGTCAACTCGGCGCGGATCCTGTCCAGCATCTCCTGTAGCGTTCTCTTTTCCATAGTGGGGTAATAATACCCTATTAAGTACCCTTTGTCAATACGGCTTGACAAGCCTGTGTTTTTGGTATAAGCTTTATTAGTTCTTCGGGAGGGGTGAAATTCCCCACTGGCAGTTAGACGCCGCGAGAGCGGCGTCAAGCCTGCGAGCTTCCCATAGGGGGGCAGATCCTGTGAGATTCAGGAGCCAATAGTAAAAGTCTAGATGGGAGAAGACGGGACGGAATACGTCCGTTTTATGCCTATTTGCCATTGCACCCCGAAGGTACCCTTCGGGGTTTTTTATTTAAGGAGAGAGATGTTCAATACCATCAAGGAAGCGCTGGAAGAGATCAAAAAAGGAAAGATGGTAATAGTTATCGACGACGAAGGCCGCGAGAACGAGGGAGACCTGCTTATGGCCGCGGAATTCGTTACGCCGGATGCCATTAATTTCATGGCAAAGTACGGCCGCGGGCTCATATGCGTCCCGATGGAAGAAAAACGTTTGCGCGAACTCGGGATCGAGGTGCTCTCCGAGTCGGGCGGCGGGAACTTCAATACCGGCTGGGCCATGTCGATAGACCTTAAGGAAGGCGTGACGACGGGCATATCGGCGCATGACAGGTCCAGGACCATAAAGGGGATGGTCAGCGCAAGATCGAAGCCGGAGGATTTCAGCAGGCCCGGCCATATATTCCCGCTCAGGGCCAAGGAAGGCGGGGTGCTGGTCAGGACCGGGCATACGGAGGCGGCAGTAGACCTCGCGAGGCTTGCCAAGCTGAAGCCGGCCGGCGTCATCTGCGAGATAATGAACGATGACGGAACGATGGCCAGGACTCCGCAGCTCAAGGAGTTTGCCGGGAAGCACAACCTGAAGATATGCACCATTGCAGACCTGATAAAATACAGGATGGCATCCGAGAAACTGGTCCGCCTTGCCGAGGAGACTACGCTTCCGTCGGAGTACGGGGAATTCAGGCTCATGCTGTTCGAGTCGCTGATCGACAAGAAGGTACACGTCGCATTGGTAATGGGAAAATTGTCCGAGAGGTCGACCCTTGTAAGGGTGCACTCGGAATGCCTTACCGGCGATGTTTTCGGGTCATTAAGGTGCGATTGCGGCGGACAGCTCAAACAAGCGCTGTCGATGATAGGGAAGGAAGGCAACGGGGTCCTCCTGTACATGAGGCAGGAGGGGCGCGGCATAGGCCTCGAGAACAAGATTAAAGCCTATGCGCTGCAGGACAAAGGGCTCGACACCGTTGAGGCGAATAGGGCGCTGGGTTTCGATGCGGACCTCCGGGATTACGGCACCGGCGCGCAAATACTGGCAGGCCTCGGGTTGAAGAATATCAGGCTGCTTACGAATAATCCCCAGAAGATAGTCGGGCTGGAGGGTTACGGCCTGAGGGTCGTGGAGAGGGTGCCGATCGAGATGCCCTCGAACCCGAGGAACGTGAAGTACCTGAGGACAAAAAAGGAAAAGATGGGACACGTGCTGAAGAGGCTGAATTAAGTGAAACCGCCTTTGGCGGCAAAAACAGGAGGGTGAAATGGTCAAGACTATTGAAGGGCAGTTGATCGCGAAGGGCAAGAAGTTCGCGATAGTGGTATCGAGGTTCAACGATTTCATCTCGAAACGCCTGCTGGAAGGCGCGATAGATACGCTGTTGAGGCACGGGGCGAAGGAAAGTGAGATTGAGGCCATCTGGGTGCCCGGGGCGTTCGAGATCCCCGTCATCGCTAACAAGGTCGCGAGGTCGAAGAAGTATGATGCGGTATTATGCCTCGGCGCGGTCATCAAGGGTTCGACGCCTCATTTCGAATACGTATCGAGCGAGGCCGCTAAAGGCGTCGCGAAGGTATCGATGGACACCGGCATACCCGTGATATTCGGCGTGATAACCGCGGAGAACCTTGAGCAGGCCATAGAGCGCGCCGGGACCAAGGACGGGAATAAAGGGCGCGACGCGGCGTTATCCGCCATCGAGATGGCTAACCTTTTAGAGAACATTTAAGATGAGAAAACGCACCCAGGCGCGCGAATGCGCGCTGCAGATACTGTACCAGGCGGATCTCAGGAAGGAGACTGCCGAAAAGCTGTTCCTGGATTACTGGAGGGATAGCGATGCGGGGTCTGAGGTCTCGGATTTCGCATCGTCCCTGGTCCTGGGAACGCTGAAGAACATAAAGAAGATCGACGATACGATCACGGGATACGCGAGCAATTGGAAGCTCAGCCGTATGGCCGTGATCGACAGGAATGTCCTTAGGCTGGCGACCTATGAGCTGCTCTTTTGCGATGATATACCGCAGAAGGTATCCATAAATGAGGCGGTCGACCTCGCAAAGAAGTTCGGCGATATGGAATCGGGAAAATTCGTGAACGGCATACTCGATAAGATCAGCAAGGAAGAGACAAAGAGTGGAAAAGCTAGCTGACCTACACGTGCACACGCGGCTGTCGGACGGGACTTTCACGCCGGCGGAGGCGGTCGAGAACGCGAGGAAGGTCGGGCTTTCCTGCATAGCTATAACTGACCATGATTGCGTGGACGGCGTTGAGCCGGCGAGGAAGGCGGCGAAGAAGGCGGGGCTCGAGATAATACCCGGCGTCGAGATGACCGCCCAGGAGAAGGGCCGCGAGATCCATATCCTCGGCTATTTCCCGGACATGGATGATAAGCCGTTCCTGAAAAAGTTGAAGGTCATCAGGCAGGACAGGGTTGACAGGGTCTACGGGATAGTGAAGAAGCTCGAAAAATACGATATCTTCCTCGATCCGAAGATGGTATTCGAGCTTAGCGGGCCCGGCTCGGTCGGTAGGATGCATGTTGCGGCCGTCCTGGAAAAAGAAGGCTATGTATCATCCATAAAAGAGGCCTTCAGCAGGTACATCGGTGACAAAGGCCCTTGCTGTGTGGCGCATTACGAGATAACCGCGAAGGACGCGATCGCAGAACTGAAAAGAGTAGGAGCGGCCGTGGTTTACGCTCATCCGCAGCTGATGGGGGGCGCGGACCTTATACCTAAGTTCATAAAATACGGGCTTGACGGCCTAGAGGCGTTCCATTCCGAACAATCGAAGGCCGTGGCCCGCAGGTATGCGGATATCGCGGCCGAGAACGGTCTCCTCGTGACCGGGGGATCGGATTGCCATGGCATGAACAAGGGGCATATGCTGATGGGGACCGTCATGGTGCCTTATAGCTTTGTCGAAGGGCTTAAAAAATGCGCAATGAGGACAAGAAATACATAAAGCTCGCGATAGGGCTTGCCGCTATCGCAAAGGGCAGGACGAGCCCGAACCCCTGCGTGGGCGCGGTGGTCGTCAAGGGCGGCAAAATAATCGGTAAAGGATATCATAAGTTCGCGGGAGGCCCGCACGCCGAAGTATACGCGCTTCGTAAGGCGGGCAAGAAAGCGAGGGGCGCGACCTTGTACGTTTCGCTCGAACCCTGCGTGCACTATGGCAGGACGC
>JAQUSA010000004.1:0-2304 GCA_028715315.1 Candidatus Omnitrophota bacterium
ACCGCCCCTCCGCTTATGAGCACGAGACGGTCGCAATATTCAGCCGCGAGGTTAAGGTCGTGCAGGACCGCTATTACAGTGATCTTCCCGGCGCTGAGCCCCTTGAGTATATCGAGCACCTGGACCTGGTGCGAAATGTCGAGATGCGATGTCGGTTCGTCCAGCAGCATCAGCCCGGGTTCCTGCGCGAGGGCCTTGGCTATCAGTACCCTCTGCCTTTCGCCGGCGCTCAGGCGGTCTATCGGACGCGATATCACCGCGCCGCAATCCGTCGCCGCGACCGCGCGTTCGACGGCCTCGATATCTTCCCTTGATTCGGAACCGAACATCCTTATGTACGGGAACCTTCCCATCATCACGACCTCGAGCGCGGTGAACGGGAAAACAACCGCCGGGTCCGACGACACGAAAGCGACGGACCTCGCGAAATCCTTCTGCGGCATCGAGAAAATATCCTTCGAGCCTATCGATATCGAGCCGGAATCCGGCCGCAGGACGCGGCTTATGGTCCTCATCAGCGTTGACTTTCCGGCGCCGTTCGGGCCTATTATGCCTATGAACTCTCCTTCCGCCGCCGTGAAGGAAACGTCCCTTATGACCGCCTTGCCGGCATAGCCGCTTACCACATTTTTGACGTAAAGCGCCCCCATCACAACCTCGATTTCTTCCTGAGCATATGGATAAAGAACGGCGCCCCGAATACCGCGGTTATAACGCCGACGGGTATCTCCGCAGGGGGCATCAGCGTCCTTGCCGCCGTATCGCACACCAGCAGGAATATCCCTCCGGCGAGGAAGGACGACGGTATGAGTATCTTATGGTCGGGGCCGACCACCATCCTCATAAAATGCGGCACTATCAGGCCGACAAAGCCTATCATCCCGGCAGCCGAGACCGCCGCGCCGGTTATCATCGATGCCGTAAGGAAAAGCACCATCTTCATACGTTCGGTATCAACGCCGATATGCGCGGCCTCTTCCTCTCCCAGGGCGAACGCGTTGAGCTCATTTGAAAATATGTACGCGGCCGCCGTACCCGCGACGACCATTACGGCGACAAAGACCAGGAGGCCGCCGTCGAATATCTGGAGGTTTCCGAGAAGCCACCAGATTATGCTGTGAAGGGCATCCTGCTGGGAGAATGAGACGATGAATATCACGATCGATGAGAGCAGCGCGCCGGCAATGACCCCCGTCAGCAGCAGGTTTTGCATCGGGACCCTTCCGCTTACCTCCGCGGTCCTGTACACGGCGAAGAATGTGGCTGCGGCGCCGGCAAACGCCCATAACGGGAGCGCCCCGAGGCCGGCAAACATCCATCCGGCCCCCAATACTATCGATAAGACCGCCCCGACCGAAGCGCCGCTTGATATGCCCAGCACATACGGTTCGCAAAGCGGATTGCGCAGCAACCCCTGCAATATCACGCCGGCGACCGAAAGCCCGCCTCCGACCAATACCGCAAGCATTATCCTGAACAACCTCATATAAAGTATCTGCCCGCTCATCGCGTTGAGCGGCTCGAACAGCCCTATCTTCGCCGCCCCGGAATAAAGGGAAATAAATGCCGTGGCCAGGAGGAGCGACACGAGGATAACCGCCGTTTTAGCAGACCTCTTCTTCCGGTCTTCCAGTATATTACGTATGTCTTTCACTTATAGAACCTGTCATTAAGCGCCCTCACACCGTCGATAAGGCGCGGGCCCGGCCTGAACAGCGTATCTGGGTCTATATCGTCATACACCCTGCCCGCCTTTACCGCCTTTATTCCTCCCCATCCCAGCCTCCCGCCGACCGACTGCGCGGCGGAGGCCCCGCCTGCCATATAGCCCAGTATTATCACATCGGGGTCCCTCAAAACGACCAGCTCGGCGCTGAACTGCGAAAACGGCCTTCCGGTATCATCCGCGATATTGATCCCGCCCGCCAGAGAGATCATCTCGCTTATGAATGAGCCTTTTCCCGCTGCCATTATCGGGTCGCTCCATATCTCAAAATAAACTTTCGGCCTGAGTGACGCGTCTATCCTGTCCGTCTTTTTTCTTAAAGAATCAAGAGAGCGCCTCATATCTCCGACGAGCACGGACGCTTCCTTATCCTTCCCGCAGGCCCTGCCTATCTCCCCGATCGACCTGAACAATCCCTCAAAATCCCTGGGATCTACGGATATGACCTTCAAGCCGAGCCTCCTCATCTTATCAACCGCCTGCGCCTGTTCCAGCCCGGTGGCAAGCACGATATCCGGCTTCAGCATGACTATCTTTTCTATGTTCGGGTCGCTGAATGTGCCTACCTTCTCCTTTTT
>JAQUSA010000004.1:2404-21665 GCA_028715315.1 Candidatus Omnitrophota bacterium
TCTATGAAACCGTCGATATGCAATCCTCCCGAGAACAGCGCGCCTAAAGCCGTCACGAATGCGCAGACGACGGGAAGCGGGAAGAGATAGCTTAATGCGCCGTATGAGAACGCGAGGACGAACCCTACGATAAGCCCGACGGCCGGAAACCACGCTATAGACGACGAAAAGTCATCGTCGGAGACGGCTGCCTTTAACCTGACCGGAAGTATCGTAAGGAACTGCAAGGCGACCAGGAATCCCCTCATGTGTCCTCCGAAACGCCCGCCTCGCCGAAGGTGGCCATCTCGTTCATCAGTTTTATCGCAGCCTCCGCTACGCTTATTCCGAGCGCGGCGCCCGTGCCTTCTCCGAGCCTCATATCGAGGTTCAACAGGGGCTTCTTCCCGATGTGCCTCAGGACCGCCGCATGCCCGGCCTCTACCGACTGGTGCGACATTATAAGATAATCTTTAACATTTCCGCAGAGCCCGCAGGCTATCATGGCCCCGCACGAAGATATGAAACCGTCTACGACGACAGGCACCCTCTTTGAAGCGGCCGACAATATGATCCCCGCTATCCCGCCTATCTCGAAACCTCCCACTTTTGCCAGCACATCGACCGGGTCCGCGGGGTCCGGCCTGTTCAATGCCACGGAACGCCTTACGGCCTCCACCTTTCTTGAATACGACCCGTCGTCCAGCCCGGTGCCCCTGCCGGTGACCAGGCCCGCGTCGAGCCCCGTCATGACCGAGACGATGGCGCTCGATGAAGCGGTATTCCCTATGCCCATCTCTCCGACGCCGGCTATCCCTATCTTACCTGTATCATAGGCCGCATCGAACACTTCCATGCCCGCCGCTATGGAATCGTATGCCTGACCGTGCGTCATCGCGGGGCCTTTCGAGAAATTACGCGTTCCGCGCGCTATCTTCTTGTTTATGAAATTCGCTTTGTCTGACAATATGTCGCCTATGATGCCCATATCGACGACTATGACTTCCGCGCCCGCATGCGACGCGAGGACGTTTATCGCGGCGCCCCCGCGCAGGAAATTATACACCATCTGCGCGGTCACTTCCTGCGGGAAAGCGCTGACGCCTTCCTCGCAGATCCCGTGGTCCGCCGCAAGCGTGAATATGACTTTCCTGCCGAGGGAAGGCCTTTCCGAGCCGGTTATGGCGGATATGGACGCAGCAACCTCTTCGAGGCGTCCAAGGCTCCCCTTGGGTTTCGTTAATCCGTCAAGCCGCGCCTGCGCCCTTTGCAGGGCCGGCCTATCAAGCGGGACGATTGAACTTGCGGTCTCCTCGATCTTTACTTTATGTAGAGAGGTATCCCCGACACCAGTAGACATACCTTTTCGGCCTCCTTTGCCGCCATTGAATTAACGATACCCTGCAGGTCCCTGAATCTTCGCCCGAGCGCCGTATCCGGTACTATGCCGGACCCGACCTCGTTAGTGACTATTATCGCGAGGGAAGAATTCCTCCTCAACGCCGACATCACGCCCTTGACCTCCGAGCGTATCCCGGCATCGCTGAGACCTTTATGTATGAGATTGGAAATAAAAAGTGTGAGGCAATCCAGTATGACTGTCTTATCGCCTCGAGGCAGGTTATTAACGGCCTTTATTACCGATAAGGGTTCTTCGACGGTGTGCCATGATTTAGGGCGGGATTTCCTGTGGGCCGTGATCCGCTTTCGCATACCGGCATCAAGGGCCTCGGCAGTCGCAATATAATAAACCCTGCCTCCTGCTCCATTAGCCAGCGATTGGGCGTACCTTGATTTCCCTGACCTTACGCCCCCGGTCAACAATATCAGTTCTGACATCTCATGCGCCTCACCCTCGAAGGAAATTTAGACCGTATCTCGGCCACTCTAAGCGGGTATCCTGACTCTCGGCTTTTGCCTACTCGCCTCGCCTTCCCATCCTTCCGGACAGTGGCTTATTGGCTTTCGTTTCCGATTACAGTGGCGGGGCCGTGCCCGATTGCGTCCCACCCTGAATGTGTGGGATCACGGGCTTCCCGCGCTTAAAGTATCTTTACTAGTTCTAACACATGCTATTTCTTATGTCAAACAAATTATCAATCCTGCTTCCAACCGTATTTTCCTACGAGCGGGACAAAGACGCATCCGCATATCTCTTCCTGCGCGACGCTGCTGTTTTCCTTACTGGCCAGCGTAAGGACCTGGCTCAGCGGTCCGCCGACAGGGACCACAAGCCTGCCGCCCTGCGCAAGCTGGTCTATCAACGGCTGCGGGATAGACGGCGTCCCGGCAGTAACGATTATCGCATCGAAGGGCGCGAACTCCTCCCATCCCTCCGTGCCGTCCCCTGCTTTTATTCTTATATTCGTGTAAGCGAGCTTTCCGAGGACCGTCTCCGCGTTCTTTGCCAGGTCCGCATACCTGTCTATCGAATATACTTCCTTTGCGAGTTCGGCGAGCACCGCTGCCTGGTATCCCGAACCCGTACCTATCTCAAGGACCCTTTCGCCCCCGCTCAGGCCCAGGGATTGGGTCATCAGGGCGACCATAAAAGGCTGGGAGATCGTCTGCCTTTCCCCGATAGGCAACGGGCAATCGCTGTACGCATTCTCCAGGCTGGAGCCCGGGACAAACAGGTGCCGGGGCACCTTCCTCATCGCTTCAAGCACCCTGCGGTCGTTTATCCCGCGCGGTATCAACTGCTCTTCTACCATCGATCCCCTTAATGCCGCGTCGAGCACCTTCATCTCTTCACAAGGGTCTGGAATATAAAGGACAGGAAGCGCAGCGTGTCCCTGAAGGGGCGTATCTGGCTCTTCTGGCCGCCGTATATGGACTTTATGGGTATGGACTTTATCTTGAAGCCGGCGTTCGCGGCCTCTATCAGGACCTCCGATTCTATCTCGTATTTATCCGTGGTGAGCGGCACCGTCCTCAGGACCTTCGTGCTTATAAGCCTGTAGCCGCACTGGGTGTCGGGAAGGTTCTGGCCCGCGAGGAATGATATCACCGAGGACATGAACCAGTTCGTGAGCCTTCTCCTCAGCGGCATGTCCTTGGGGTCCTTCATCCTGTTTCCGAGTATTATATCGGCATCGCCCTTTTCTGCTGCTTTCACGAAATGTTCCAGTTCATCGGGATGGTGCTGCCCGTCGCCGTCCATTGTAATGATAAAATCGTAATCGCCCTCGAGCGCCTTCCTGAACCCGTCCCTGAGCGAAAGCCCTTTACCATGGTTCTTCCTGTGGCTTATGACCAGGGCGCCTTCCCTTTCGGCTTCCTCCCTCGTCCTGTCCACCGAACCGTCGTCGATCACAATGCAGGAAAGCCCGTTCGATATAACCTCTCCGACAATATGGCCTATGCGCATCTCCTCGTTATATGCGGGTATGATCACGCAGACCCGTATTCCCGGCAGGGCGGCGGCCTTCATATCCAGAACCTCCTGAACATATACCATTGCGACGGATACTTTCTTATGTAACCCTCGATGACCCTGAGGCACATCTCCGTGACCCTCTGCTCGTCCAGCTGCTCGTCCCCGGTAGCGGTATACGATATCGGCTTCTCGAACCTAAGCTCAAAAGTGTCGTCTGGCATCCTGATGAGGAAACCCGGCACAATGGCCACGCCCGCTTTAAGGTAAAACGCGGCGGGGCCCCTCGGGATCAACGCGTCCTTCCCGAAGAACTTCGTCTTAACGCCATGCGGGGTAAAATCCCTGTCGCCGACCAGCGCGACGATCTCGCCCTTTTTCAGGGCCTCATAACATTTCTTGACCGCCGCGCCTAGGGGTATGACATTGATCCCTGCCCTTGCCCTCTGGCTCACAAAAAGGTCGTTCACCTTCTTTTCCTTATGGTTGAGCGCGACCGCGTTGAATTTGTACCCGAGGAGGGAGATGACCGCGCCACCAAGCTCATAGTTGCCTATATGCGCGGTAAGCGTGACCACTCCCTTTCCGCGTTTCAGCGCATCATCCAGGTTCTGCGCGCCGGCGATCTTTACGTGGCTGTCGATGTATCCGCGGTCTAATTTCTCAAAACGGAAAAAATCCGTCAGGTATTTGGCGAAATTTACGAACACTTCCTTGGCGAGCCTTTTTATCTCTTTCTCGTCCTCGCCCGGGAATATCGCCCTCAGGTTCGCGTACACTATGAGGCGGTCATTCCTCGATAACAGGTACTGCAGCTTCGCTATAAAGGACGCAAGCCCGTACCCGTGCCTCAGTTGCAGGTTCATCGCGAGAAAATGCGCGAGTTTATAGGTCAGGTATTGGAACATTCCAGTATCAGCCTCGCTATATCTATGGAAGAATTCGGTTTTGCCAGGCGCCCGGCATTCCTGCGCATCTGTTCAAGCTTTGGCCGGTGCGTTATGAGGGCCTCCGTAAGCAGCGCCGCGTCGGAAGCGCTGTTCGCCTTTACCGCCGCGCCGTTCTTCAGGAGGAACTCGCTGTTCTTCGCCTCCTGGCCGGGGATCGGGTTCAGGATAACTATAGGCAGTTCCTTCGCGAGCGATTCCGATATCGTAAGCCCTCCGGGTTTTGTCACTATCAGCGAGGACACCGCCATCAGCTCATCCACGTTGCTTACCATGCCCTGGACGGCCGTCTTCATCGCAAGGGACGGCTTCCTTCTCTCGAGCCATTCGAACAGCCTCCTGTTGCTTCCGGTCACGACTATGGCCTGTATGGGATGCTTTATGCGATTGAGCTCGTTGACCAGCTCCGCTATAGGCCCGAGGCCCTGTCCCCCGCCCATAATGAGCACCGTGGGAACCGCGTCGGTAAAGCCCAGCTTCGCGCGGACCCGGGAGCAGTCCACATTTTCCGCGAATTTCGGGTCTATCGGTATGCCGTAGACCTTTATCTTATCCTTCGGTATGCCGTGTTTCACGAAAATATCCGTCGCTGTCTCCGAATTCACGATATAATAGTCGACCGCATCAAAGAACCAGTATGAGTGCGGATAGCAGTCCGTGAGCACCCCTATAAGCGGCGCGTGCAGCCCGAACGAGGCCTTGTAGTCGGCGATCATTCCGCAGGGAAATGCCTGGGTACATGCTATGGCATCCGGCCTGAACTCCTCGAGCAAGGTCTTCAGCTTTCCGGAATTGAACCTATGTATGAGGTCGCGCAGCCGGCGCATGCCCTTAAAAACCTTCGGGTTATCATACAGGTATTCCCATACCTCGGGCCTGTTCTTGATGACCCCCATATATGTCCTGTGTATCACCTTCTCGAGGAGGGGATTCGTGTAATTAAAGGAGTCTATGACCATAACCTCGGATTCGGGCTCCAGTATCTTCACGGCCTTTTCCAGCGCGATCGCGGCCTTCTGGTGGCCCGAATTCTCCGATATATGCAGCAACAGGACTTTCCTCTTCGCCACTCCAATGCCTCCAATAAAACACGCCCGCCGTTTTTGAGGGCGGGCGTATATAAGATGCTATCGGTACGGGTCTCTCAGTCCTTCTTCTCCAGGACCTTCCTGATCCTATCGACGGCCAGCTTGAGCCTATCCTCCGGTTCAACGAGAGCAAACCTCACAAAACCTTCGCCGAATTCGCCGAATCCCGTCCCGGGCGAGGATACGACACCCGCCTCTTCGACCAGCAACGCGGAAAATTCCATCGATGTCAGTCCGGTGTATTTCGGAGGTATATGCGCCCAGACATAGAACGTGCCCTGGGGCATGTCCACATCCCACCCGGCCGCATTAAGGCCGCCGACAAAAACGTCCCTTCTCTTCTTGTAGGTCGCTATAAGCTCCCTTACGCAGTCCTGGGGACCGGTCAGGGCCTTTATAGCGGCGCACTGTACCGGCCTGAACAGGCCGAAGTCGATATAGCTTTTAGTCTTCTCAAGCGAACGTATGATGTTCGCATTGCCGACGACCATGCCTATCCTCCAGCCCGCCATATTATACGATTTCGACAGGGTATGGAACTCGACGCATTTGTCCTTCGCGCCCTTCACCTGCAGGATGCTTGGCGCCGGTTTTCCGTCAAAGACAAAATCCGAATACGCGTTATCGTAAGCGATTATTATGTCCTTGTCCTTCGCCCAATCCACGACATCCTGAAGGTAGCCCAGGTCGGCGACCGCCGTCGTGGGATTATGCGGATAGCTCAGGAAGAGTATCTTCGCCATCCTCGTTATCTCCCTGCCGAGTCCCCTGAGGTCCGGTTTGTATCCGCTCTCTTTCGTCATGGGGATACTGTAGAGAATGCCGCCGGCCATGATCGGCCCGTTGAAATGCACGGGATAGCCGGGGCTCGGGACTAACGCTATATCATCGCTGTTGAGGAATGTCAGGCAGAAATTGGCAATGCCCTCCTTGGACCCTATCAGCGGGAGCACTTCCGTCCTCGGATCCAGGTCAACATTGAACTTGCTCTTATACCAATCGGCTATGGCCCGGTTGAAAGACTTCTCCACTTCGCCCGTAGGCCTTGAATAGCGGTGGTTCGCGACATATTTGCATTGCTCGCGCAGCTCTTCGACTATATGAGGAGCCGGAGGAAGGTCCGGGCTTCCCATGCCTAGGTCAAGCACGTCAACGCCCGAGGCCCTGGCCTTCTCCTTTAATTCATCCAGTATAGTGAAAAGATACAGCGGTAATCGTTTTAACCTGTTGGCTTCATGCATCTAATTGATCTACTCCTCTTCTTCGAAAAGCGCTTCCTCTTCTTCTATATTAGCGAGGACTTCACCGACCTCGACTATATCCCCTTCTTCATAATAGACTTCCGTCAATACCCCCGAGAAGGGCGATGGGACGTTGAATGTGGATTTATCCGTCGCGATCTCGACGAGATCTTCCCCTTCCTCGACCCTGTCACCTTCCTCAAAGTGCCAATAAGAGATGGTGACTTCTCTCCCGCCTTCACCCACATCAGGCAAAATCACCTTTGCCATATCCTTCTCCTCCTTGCGGCTAGATATTGTTTAAACAAGCTGCGTAATAGGAACTTCTGACAAAAGGCCCTGCGCTCACTCTTGCAAAGCCTAAATTATACGCCATTTCCTCATATTTTGCAAACATTTTTGGCGGGACAAATTCCGTTTCTTCGGCCTTTCCGCCGGCCGGTTTCAGGTATTGCCCCAATGTCAGGATCTCGCAATCCGCGGCCCTGAGGTCTTCCATGGCGGACAATATCTCGTCTGCCGTTTCCCCGAGGCCCAGCATAAGCCCGCTCTTTGTGGGCGTATCCCGCGACACATCCCTGGATTTACGCAGGACCGAGAGCGATACCTCGTAATCGGATCTCGGCTTAACGGTCCCGTAAAGCCTGCGCACCGTATCGAGGTTATGCGCGAAGACATCAAGGCCCGGCCCGTGGACCGTCCTTATCGAGGATATCGAACCCGCAAAATCCGGCACTAGCGCCTCTATCCTGATGTCCTTTATCCTGCCCTTCAAGCTTGATATGACCTCGGCAAAATGAGCCGCCCCTCCGTCGGGGATATCATCCCTCGTGACCGACGTAATGACGGCATATTTAAGCGCGAGGGCGGCAACGGCATCGCAAATCTTCTGCGGTTCGGAGGCATCGGGCGGCAACGGCTTCCCTGACCGCAACGCGCAGAACCTGCAGCCCCTGGTGCATATGTCCCCGAGTATGATGAACGTGGCGACCCCCCTGTCGAAACACTCACAGAGGTTCGGGCAATTCGCGCTTTCGCATACGGTATTTGCGGAAGCATCCTTCAGCGCCTTCCTCGTAGCGGTTATCTTATCCGACGCTATTATCGGCCTGCGAAGCCAAAGCGGTTTCGCTATCATTTGAGCTGCCTCTGGAGATTGGCCGCGGCTTCCTGGATACCCTCCGAAAAAGTGGGATGGGGCTGTATTGTTTCCGAGAGGCCCTTTACGGTCAACCTGCCCTTCATCGCTACACTGACGATCCCGATCATCTCGGAAGCATTATATCCCAGTATCTGCGCGCCCAGTAGCAGGCCGGTCTTCCTGTCCGCGACCAGCTTGATGAAACCTTCGGGTTCGCCGTATGCCTGGGCCCTGCCCAACCCGGCGAAATACGCCCGCCCCGATATCGCGGCGATCCCTTTGCTTTCCGCGCCTTCGGCCGTAATCCCTACGCTCGCAGCTTCCGGGAAAGAATACACGCACATGGGCATTATCGAATAGTCCATGGGCGTCTTTATTCCGGCGGCGTTCATCGCCGCGATCCTGCCTTCGGCCGATGCCGCGTGCGCGAGGTTATATCTTCCGATACAGTCCCCGACCGCAAATATGCGGCCCGATGACGTCCTTAAATACTCATCTACGGTAACCCGGCCGTCATTTGCCGATACGCCCGCCTTCTCCAGGCACAGCTTTCCGGTATTCGGGATACGCCCCACGGATATTAATATGACTTCCGAGTTCATCGCGGGGATATCCACCGATGCAACTCCGGTGGCCACCTCGATCCCCTTCTTCTTGAGGATCCCTTCGAGCCTGTTGGATATGTCCTTGTCTTCCCTGGGAAGTATCCTGTCCATCGTCTCGATCAGCGTGACCTTCGTGCCCAGGACCGAAAAAAAAGAAGCGAACTCGCATCCGATGGGCCCTGCCCCTACTATCGTCATATCGAACGGAAGTTTCTCGAGGCCGAGTATCTCTTCGGAATAGAACACCCTCCTGCGGTCCGACCTGACGCCGTCCAAGGGCCTCGGCGAAGAGCCCGTCGCAAGCACGAACGATTTTGACCTTACGGCCGCTTCGCCGTTCACGGATACTGTATCTTCCGAAACGAATGACGCCTCTCCCTTGAATAGCTCTATCTTTTTTGATCTTATCGACTGGTCAAGCTGGTCCCTGAGGCGGCCTATAACCTCCGTCGAGCGCCTGCTTATCGCCTGCAGGTCGAAGGCAGTGTCCTTGACATCCAGCCCGAACTCCAGGCAATGCTTGAATCCATCATAAAGCGATGCGGATCTGAGGCGGGCCTTTGTGGGGATACATCCTTTGTTGAGGCAGATGCCGCCGACCTCATCCTTTTCGATGAGGGCGGTTCTTGCGCCAAGCGCGGATGATTCGATCGCGGCTGATGTGCCGCCCGGGCCGGCGCCTATAACACAGATATCAAATTCTTTCATCGGGATCCAATGCCGTTATCGGAGAGCTTTGATTATCGCATCCGCCATCTCGCGCGTCCCGACAGCTGTCGGATCATTACGGTCGGATTTCATATCATACGTAACGCTTATACCGTCGCTTATCACGCGTTTTACGGCATCTTCCAGCATGCCAGCCGCGCCATGCTCCCCCAGATGGCGGAGCATAAGCATTCCGGAAAGTATCATAGCTGTGGGATTCACCTTGTTCAGGCCCTTATATTTGGGCGCGCTTCCGTGGGTCGCCTCAAATACCGCGACACTATCGCCTATATTCGCTCCGGGAGCCAGGCCGAGGCCCCCTACGAGGCCCGCGCAAAGGTCGGATATTATATCGCCGTAGAGGTTCGGGAGCACGAGCACGTCATACTCTTCGGGGCGCTGCACAAGCTGCATGCAGATATTATCTACTATCCGGTCCTCGAAGGCGACCCTTCCCGCATATTTCTCTGCGACCTGCCTCGCGACGGCCAGGAACAGCCCGTCGGTCGCTTTCATGATGTTGGCTTTGTGTATACAGGTGACCTTCTTCCTCTTATTCTTAAGCGCGTATTCGAACGCGAACCTTACTATGCGTTCCGACCCGAATTTAGAGATCGGCTTTATGCTTATCGCGGAATCCCGCCTTATCTGCTTTTTGGGATTCGAAAACGAATTTACTAAATCTATTACTTTCCTGGATTCGGGAGTTTCGTTTTCGAATTCCACTCCCGCATAAAGGTCTTCCGTATTCTCCCTTACGATGACAAGGTCGACGTCCGAATAGCGGCTGCGGACGCCCTTGTACGACCTGCAGGGACGCAGGCACGCGTAAAGCTCAAGGGCCTTCCTGAGCTCGACATTCACGCTCCTCATGCCGGTGCCTATAGGCGTGGTGATCGGGCCCTTTAATGCCACCCTGTTCTTTCTTATGGACGCGAGTACATGCTCGGGTAGAGCCGTGCCGTATTTTTCGACGACATCGATGCCGGCATCAAAGACTTCCCATTCTACGGCAGTCCCTGTTTTCGCGCACACTGCGTCTATGCAGCGCCTGGCGGCTTCGGAAAGTTCGGGCCCTACGCCGTCACCCGGTATAAACGTGACCTTATGATTCAAATTGCCCCTCCCTGCTACAGCGTTTTGGCCCAGGCTTCTATCCTGTCCAAACCCTTCTTGATATCATCCATGCCCGTGGCAAAACTCAGCCTAATGTGGGTATCCCAGCCGAAAGGCTCTCCGGGTATTACGGCGACCTTGGCTTCCTCGAGCAGCCTCCTCGAGAATTCAAACGAACTCAATCCTGTCTTCGATATATCGCAAAAAACGTAGAATGCGCCCTTTGGTTTCACGCAGCTTATGCCTCTCATGGAATTGACCCGCCCGGCCATATAATCACGGCGCTTCTCGAACTCTTCCGTCATCTTCGCAACGCATGACTGGTCTCCGCCGATAGCCTCAAGCGAAGCCTTCTGGGCAAATGACACGGGGTTTGACGTGGAATGGTCCTGCAGGCGCCCCACAGCCGACGCAAGCTCCTTGCTGGGGGCAGCCAGGTAGCCTATGCGCCAGCCGGTCATAGAATAGGACTTCGAAAGGCCGTTCACCGTGAACGTAAGCCCATAAGCTTCCTTGCTCAGGGAAGCGAAGGATACGTGCTCCTCACCGTCGTAGATAAGCTTCTCGTAGATCTCATCGGATATGACCGTTATCTTTTTGCTCACGAGCACATCCGCTATCCTTTCAAGGTCCTGCCTGTTATATACCGAACCGGTGGGATTGGACGGGCTGTTAAGCACAAATGCGGCTGTCCTCGATGTTATCGCCTTCGCGAGCGCATCGGGCTTTACCTTGAACTCATCGCCCTGTTCTGTGCGCAGGATAATGGGAACGCCGCCGGCAAGCCTGACCATCTCGGCATAGCTGACCCAGTACGGGGAAGGGATTATCACTTCATCCCCTTCGTCGCAGATTGCCTGGAAAATATTGTATAGTGAATGCTTCGCGCCGCAGGATACTATTATCTGCGCTGGCTCATAGGTAAGTCCGTTGTCTTTGAGGAATTTCCCGCAGATCGCCTTTTTTAATTCCGGTATGCCCGATGATGCGGTATATTTGGTGAATCCGCCTTCGATCGCCTTTATGCCTGCGGATTTGATATTTGCGGGGGTGTCAAAATCCGGCTCACCCGCCCCGAAGCTTACTACATCCTCGCCCTTGGCCTTCATCTCCTTGGCCTTCGCCGTGATAGCGAGGGTCGGGGATTCTTTGACCTTCTCGAGTCGTTTTGAGATCTTCAAAGCAATCCCCTCCTGTAGTGCACCCGGACGTCAGGTTATTTTGTCCTTCCCCTGAAGAATTTGCGAAGAGTGCCGGCGAAACCGGGTTGCCCCTGGTGCGTGGGCGCCGGATGGGCCTCTTTAATATCCTTCTTGGGCGGGATATGCTTTTCCTGGGCCGGTTCCTTCGGCTTATCTGCAACCGTTGCCCCGGTCTCTTTCGAGTCCCCTTTTTCACGTGAAGGCGCCTGCTTTGCCTCAGCCGGCTTTTCCTTCTTCGGTTTTGACTTCGGAGCGATGACCTTCTTCTCGGTCAGCTCCAGGATGACCATTTCAGCGTTATCGCCGCGCCTGTTACCGAGGCGTATGATCCTTGTATATCCGCCCTTCCTGCCGGCGAAAAGCGGAGAGATCTCCTTGAACAGCTTCTTGACGAGATCCTCGTCGCGAAGGACGGCGAAGACCTTCCTCCTCGAATGCACGGTATCAACCTTCCCCATAGTTATCAGTTTTTCGGCAAGTTTCCTTGCTTCCTTGGCTTTCTGTACCGTGGTCGTTATGCTCTGCGATATGAAAAGCCCCCTCGCGAGATTCGTGAACATCGAATCCCTCTCGGGCTTATTCCTGTCGAACCTTCGTTTCATGTTATTATGGCGCATATAGTTTACCCGTTAATCTTTCTTTAGCAGTTTTTTATCGACCTTCATCCCAAGCCCAAGGCCCATGGTCACGATTATTTCCTTGATCTCGGCCAATGATTTCTTCCCGAAGTTCCTGTACTTCAGCATCTCGGCCTCTGATTTCTGTACGAGTTCCCCTATCGTCTTGATCTTCGCTTCCTTGAGGCAATTCGCGCTCCTTACGGACAATTCCAGCTCCGATACGGGCATCTTCAACTTGGAATATAATTCCTCGTCGACCTTTACCTCTTCCTCAGCCTCTTCAACAGGAAGCTTCCCGAATCCGAGGAATATCTCGAGATGCTTCTCGAGTATATGCGACGAATACAGGAGCGCATCCTTCGGAGTGATACTGCCGTTCGTCCAGATCTCGAGCACGAGCTTGTCGTAATCGGTTATCTGCCCGACGCGCGTGTTCTCGACCTGGAAATTCACCTTTATGATCGGGGTGAAGATCGAGTCGACGGGTATTACGCCTATCGGCTGGCCTTCCTTTTTATTCTTCTCCGCCGGATAATATCCCCTGCCCCTGCCTACTTCCATCTCGACGTGGAACTTCGTGCCCTTCGTCAATGTCGCGATATGCAGGTCGGGATTGAGTATCTCTATGGTCTCGTCGTGTATTATATCCTCGGCTTTCACGTCGCCCTTGCTGTCAGCCTTGATCTCTATGACCTTAGGCTGCCTCGAATGCGAACGCAGGATGAGCTTCTTGATATTCAGTATGATATCAGGAACATCCTCCGAAACGCCGGGTATCGTGGAAAACTCGTGCTGTACCGAATCGATCTTGACCGTGGTAACGGCGCTTCCTTCTATCGAAGAAAGCAGGACTCTCCTTAAGGCGCTTCCGAGAGTGGTACCGTATCCGCGCTCAAAAGGCTCTGCGGTAAATTTACCGTAATTATCGGTATAGGTCGCTTCCTCGCAGACCAGTTTCTTTGGCATTTCAAAATCTTTCCAGGCAATACCCATATTATTTTATCCTCCCTACTTCGAATATAACTCAACTATCAATTGTTCCTGGACAGGGAAACCGATATCGTCCCTAGATGGAAGCTTAATGACCTTAACTTCCAAAGCGTTCGTATCTACGGCAATCCATTTCGGAGTGCCCTTGTCTTTTGTGAGCTCGATGTTGGCCTTTACGTGCTTGATTATGTTCTCTTTGTTATTTATCGTTACGGAATCTCCCACCTTGACCTGGAACGAGGCTACATCTACCCTGCGGCCGTTCACCTTCACATTGCCGTGCGCCGTTATCTGGCGCGCATCAGCGGTAGAACTCGCGAGGCCGGAACGCTGTAATACGTTATCCAGTCTCCTCTCCAGTTGCTGCAGCAGGATCTCACCCGTTACACCCTGTGACTTGTCAGCTGCCTGGAAATAAAGCCTGAACTGCTTTTCCAGCACCCCGTAGATCCTCTTCACTTTCTGCTTCTCCCTTAACTGGAGACCGTAGTCAGAAAGCTTGATCCTCCCCTGGCCGTGCTGGCCCGGGGCGTATTCGCGGCGGGACATTGCGCATTTGGGCGTATAGCAGCGCGTGCCCTTGAGGAAGAGCTTGGCGCCTTCCCTTCTGCAAAGCCTGCATACGGCATCCTTGTATTTCGCCATTTACTATACTCTCCTTCTCTTCGGTGGCCTACAACCGTTGTGCGGAATAGGCGTGACATCCTTTATCAGTGATATGGCCAGGCCGGCAGCCTGCAGGGCGCGTATAGCCGACTCGCGTCCGGCGCCGGGGCCCTTTACGAATACTTCGACTTCTTTTACGCCGTGTTCCATGGCCTTTTTAGCGGCAACTTCGGCAGCAACCTGCGCAGCGAACGGAGTCGACTTCTTTGAACCGGCAAAACCGCTTCCCCCGCTCGATGCCCAGCAGATCGTATTCCCGGATTTATCCGTGATCGTGACAACGGTATTATTAAATGTCGCCTGTATATGCGCTACCGCGCTCGGGATGTTCTTCGCGACTTTTTTCTTAGTCTTGTGCTTCTTATGTTTTACTTCTTCTTCCTTCTTTTCCTCAGCCATTTAGCAAAGCTCCTTAATTATGCCTTAGTTTCTTTTTTCTTCATTGTGACAGCCATCCTGCGCGGGCCTTTTCTGGTCCTCGCGTTGGTCTTTGTGCGCTGTCCGCGGGTCGGAAGGCCTCTCTTGTGCCTCATGCCCCTGTATGAACCGATATCCATGAGCCTTTTGACGTTCTGCGCGATCTCTCTCCTGAGGTCGCCTTCCACCTTATATTCTTTCTGCAATATGGAAGTAATGCGCGCGACTTCCTCATCGGAAAGGTCCTTCGCGCGGGCTTCCGGATTGATGTTCGCTTTCTTTAATATCTGCCTCGAAATGACCCTCCCCACCCCGTAGAGGTAGCAGAGCGAAAACTCTATCTTTTTTTCCTTCGGTAAATCGATACCTAAAATCCTGGGCATTAACTCCTCCTGATTATTAGCGTGGCACAGGCCTGCGGCCTAGCCCTGGCGCTGTTTATGCTTCGGGTTCGCGCAGATTACGTAGATAATCCCTCTTCTCTTAACGATCTTGCACTTCTCGCATATCTTCTTTATACTTGAACGGACTTTCATTTTATTTCACCCTGAAAGTTATCCTGCCCCTGGTTAAATCATACGGCGAAAGCTCAAGCTTGACCCTGTCCCCGGGAAGTATCCTGATGAAGTTCATCCTCATCTTTCCTGATACATGGGATAACACTTTATGGCCGTTGTCCAGCTCAACGCGGAACATCGCGTTGGGCAACGCCTCAAGCACTATGCCCTCAACCTCTATTGCCTCTTCTTTCGCCATTTCGTCAATATCTCCGGCCCGTTCTCTCCGATATACACCGTATGCTCGAAGTGAGCCGAAAGCTTCCTGTCTGTTGTCACGGCCGTCCAGCCGTCGTCAAGGATCTTAATGCCATACCTGCCGGCATTCACCATAGGTTCTATAGCCAGCACCATGCCGGCCTTCAACCTTACGCCCGTGCCCGGCACGCCGAAATTAGGTATCTGCGGATCCTCGTGCATCTTTGTGCCGATACCGTGCCCCACGAACTCGCGCACAACCGAAAAACCGTTGCTTTCGGCGTGTTCCTGTACGGCGCTCGATATATCATAGAGCCTTTTTTCCGGACGGGCATTCTCTATGCCCTTATACAGCGACTCTTCAGCCACCCTGAGCAGCTTCTCCGCTTCTTCGGACACCCTGCCCACCGGAAAACTCATCGCGGCATCGCCGAAATACCCGTTCAGCTTGACGCCGACATCCAATCCGATTATATCGCCTTCCTTCAATACGAGCTTCCCGGGTATTCCATGTACGACGGTCTCGTTGACCGATGTGCATATATTAGCCGGAAATCCCATGTATCCTTTGAAGGCTGACACGGCGCCCCGTTCTTTTATGTACCGGGCTGCCATGTCGTCAAGGTCTTTGGTCGTCACCCCCTGCTTTATGTTTGCACCCAGATACTCAAGGGTATCGGCGACTATCCTGCAGGCGGCCTCGATCTTTTCCGCTTCCGCCCGCGACCTTAGTGTTATCATCCTTAGGCCTTAATTTACTTCAACTTTTCTTTGACAAAGAGCTTCGACAGATAATCATGCGCTTCATCCACGTCGAAGTCGCCTGAAACGGTCCTCAATATCCCCTTGCCCTCATAATAGCTTATGATCCCGGGGACTGTGTTCTCGTACACCTTAATCCGGTTAAGGATGGTGTCTTCCTTATCATCCACCCTCTGGTAAAGCTCGCCGCCGCATTTATCGCATATGCCGGCCACCTTCGGGGGTATATTCTTTATATGGTAGTTCTCTCCGCAATTCTTGCAGACCCTGCGCCCGGAAAGCCTCTGTATTATCGTCTGCTGCGATGTCTTGAAATACAGCACGAGGTCGATCGGGCGATTCAGCCCGGCAAGCGTGCCGTCAAGCGCTTTCGCCTGTGCAGCGGTCCTCGGAAAACCGTCAAGCATGAAACCTTTTCCGCAATCTTCCTTGGCGACCCTCTGCGCGACCATCTCGATGACCACATCGTCCGGGACCAATTCGCCCTTGTCCATGTAGACCTTGGCCTTCAACCCTATGGGCGACTGCGCCTTCACTGATTCGCGCAGTATATCCCCGGTCGAAATATGCGGTATCCCAAACTCCTTAGAAAGAACTTTTGCCTGCGTGCCTTTTCCGGCTCCGGGAGGACCGAGAAGAACGAGTTTCAACGTCCCCTCGCTTTCAGCCTTCCCGATTTCATGAAACCGTCATAGTGCCGCATCAGCAGGAATGACTCTATCTGTTTCATCGTGTCGAGCATGACGCCGACGATGATCAGCAGGGCCGTACCGCCGAAGAAGCTCGCTACAAGATACGGTATCTTAAGCCATTTGCCCACAAAATACGGTATTATAGCTATGATCGCCAGGAAAACGGCTCCCGGCAGCGTAACGCGGTTCAGGATAAAATTGAAATAATCTTCAGTCGGCTTGCCAGGCCTCACGCCCGGCACAAAACCGCCGTACTTCTTCATGTTATCGGCAAGATCACGCGGATTAAGCGTTACCGCCGTGTAAAAATAAGTGAAAAATATGATGAGGGCCGCGTAAAGAGTGTAATGCACGAAGCCTTCGGTAGACATGAAATGCAGCAGGTTCTTTATTGTCTGGTTCGGCATGAACTGGGCGATCATCGCCGGGAACATCAATATGGACTGGGCGAATATGATCGGTATGACGCCGGCCTGGTTCACCCTGAGCGGAAGATACGTGCTCTGGCCCCCCATGACCTTCCTGCCGACAATGCGCTTCGCATATTGCACCGGTATGCGCCTCTGCGCCTGCGTTATCATTATTACCGCGACAATGACGCCGAACAACATTGCGGCCATCATTATTATGCTCAATATATCGATCTGTTTCGACGTTACCAGCGCATACAGGTTACTTGACGCGGTCGGGATCCTCGATATGATCGAGGCGGTGATTATAATGGACATGCCGTTGCCGATGCCGAATTCGGTTATCTGCTCTCCGAGCCACATTATGAACGCGGTACCGCTGACAAGCGTCAGTATGACCATGAGCCTGAAACCCCATCCCGGATGCTGGACAACCTGTATACCTATGGTGTTGTGCAGGTTCTCAAGCCAGAAGCTGGTAAAGAGCGCTTGTATAGCGCCTATTACGAGCGTGCCGTAGCGCGTATACTGCGTTATCATCCTGCGCCCGTGCTCCCCGCCCTCTTTCGCGAGTTTCTCGAAATACGGGAACGCGAACGTAAGAAGCTGCATGATGATCGAGCTCGATATATACGGCATTATGCCGAATGCGAATATCGTCATCTGTGACATGGCGTTTCCGGTAAAGAGGTCCATTATATCGAATATGCTTCCGCCCGACCTCTTGGATTCCTGCTCTATGAATTGAGAAAGAGCGTGCCCGTCTATGCCCGGCGTAGGTATGTACCTGCCGAAGCAATAAACGGCGAGTAAAGCCACCGTCACGAGCAGTTTCTTTTTCAGCTCGGGTATCTTTAATATATTTGAGAACGCCTGGATCATTATTTTATGATCTCGGTTTTGCCGCCGGCCTTCGATATCTTTTCGGCAGCCGATGTTGAGAAAGCCTGCGCCTTGACCGTAAGGGCCTTCTTTATCTCCCCGTCACCGAGTATCTTGACGGCGGACTTCTCGTTCTTTATTATCCCTTCCTTAACAAGCTCTGCGGGGGTCACAACCGAATTTTCCTTAAAGGAATTCAGCTGTGTAAGGTTGACCACCTGCGATATCCTCTTGGACCTGTTCGTAAAGCCCCTCTTGGGCACGGTCCTGATCAAAGGCATCTGGCCGCCTTCAAATTCCGGATGGATATGGGCGCCCGACCTCGACTTCTGGCCGGTCTGGCCCCTGCCCGATGTCTTTCCGTGGCCCGAACCCGAGCCCCTGCCCACTATCTTCCTCTTCTTTGTGGCCCCAACGGGGACCCTGATCTCTCCGAGTTTCACTTAGACTGCTCTCCTTTCATCCTTGTGTTATCTTCTTTATATGAAAGGCTCTTGAAAGCCACAACAGCCGCTTTAATGACATTCACAGAATTGTCAGATCCAAGCGATTTTGAAAGTATGTCCTTGATACCGGCCGCGTCGCAAAGCGCCCTTATCGGGCCTCCGGCTATTACTCCGGTACCGGGGGAAGCCGGCTTTAACAGCACTTTACCCGCGCCGTATTTGCCGTACACTTCGTGCGGTATCGTATAACCGACCCTCGGGACTTCGAACATGCCTTTTCTCGCGTCCACGAGGCCCTTCCTGATGGCTTCGGCGACTTCGTTGGCCTTGCCATAACCGAAACCGACCTTGCCTTTACCGTCGCCTACGACCAACAGCGCGGAGAACGACATCTTCTTGCCGCCCTTGGTTACTTTAGCGACTCGGTTGATGCTTAATACCTTCTCGCTTAACTGCTTATCCTGCGCATACTTGTCAGCCAATTTCTTTCTCCTAAATTACTTATCCAGCCCTAAAGGGCTAGAACTCAAGTCCCGCTTTTCTGGCGGAATCGGCCAGCGACTTGATCCTGCCGTGGTAGAGATATCCGCTGCGGTCAAAGACCACCTTCTTTACGCCCTTTGTCTGGGCCAGCTTGGATATCATCTCTCCCAGCAGTTCCGCGGCCTTCACGTTTCCGCCTGTCTTATGCTTCTCCCTGAAACTCTTATCGTTAGTGGAGATCGCGCACACTGTCTTGCCTTCGATATCGTCTATCAGCTGGACCGATATATTGTTCAGGCTGCGATTGACGGACATCCTTGGCTTCTCTTTCGTGCCGACGATCCTTCTTCTTATCCTGTTGTGGCGTCTCTTCCTGTGTAATTCGCTTTTTGCAGTCATGGCTCTAGCCTACCGCCTTTCCGACTTTCTTCCTGACGTATTCGCCGACATACCTTATGCCTTTGCCCTTATAGGGTTCCGGCGGGAAGATGTCCCTTATCTCGGCCGCTACCTGTCCGACCTTGTGCTTGTCTATTCCCTTGATTATTAGCGACGTCGGCTTAGGGGCTTCTATCACTATCCCTTCCGGGATCGGGAAATCGACCGGATGGGAGAATCCAAGCAGCATAACGAGCTTCTTCCCGGTTACCTGCGCCCTGAAACCTACGCCCTGTATCTCGAGCTCTTTCTGGTAGCCCGAGGTGACCCCGATTATCATGTTATTTATCAGCGAGC
>JAQUSA010000075.1 GCA_028715315.1 Candidatus Omnitrophota bacterium
GGATCCCTTTCACCTGCCCTAATGAGGCGCCTATACGGTGCCTGTAAAACCTGCTGTCCGGTATGGGCGTATAGGTCACCTTAAGGGCGCTATCGCTCCTCCTGTACACGAGAGAGACGCGCCTCATATGGTAAGGCGAGCTCACAAGGAGCGCCGATCGCCACCCGTTCCTGTCCATGATCTCGCTGGTGTTCCTGACGAATTCATAGGTATAACCCGATTTGCTCTCAAGCGTGATCGCGCTTGCAGGCACGCCCATGGAAACGGCCAGCGCTTTCATGATATCGACTTCCTTGATCGTATACGTATAGCCCGATGAAAATATGAGATGGCCGGCATATCCCTTCTTATACAGTTCCACGGCATACTCCACCCTCTCCTCATAACCCTGTCCTTGCTTCCCGGATTCACCTGCTCCCCCGGCAAATACGACGATCACATCCGCTTTCGCGGGAGGTTCGGATATCTTCAGCGGCGCGGCCGCGTACCATATCAAGGGGGTATAGAATATCAGCAGATACGCCGCCAACGCGGTCACGAACAACATTGCCGCCTTGCGGCGGGCCTTGCGGTAAAAAGCTATAAGCTCTTCCTTCCAGACCATGCCGTTTTCGGACCGCCTTCTTTCGAGAGCGTCCGTCATGACGCCGCTCATCTTCTCTATCCGCGACGCCCAGCTGTTCTCTTTGGCTGCTGTTATGCGCCGTGCCACGGCCTCTTCCGAATGCTCCCCCACAGACCTTTCGATGAGGCTTATAAACTCTTCCTTCCCGGATGCGACATTCGCTATATCGCCGTTCTCCCTGTTGAACCTGAGGACCTCCGGTAACGCCGTCGAGACTACCGGCTTGCCCATCGCAAGGTATTCGTTGAGTTTCGTTGGATAGACGTTAACCGTATAATCGGTCATAAGGTATGGTATAAGCGAAACGGAGAAATATTTCACGAAGTACGGAAGTTCCGAATGTTTCTTCGCGCCCAAGAACCGTATATTCTTTAAGGAGGAAAGCGATGAGATATCGGTCTGTACCGGCCCGACAAAGACAAAAGTGGTCCCGGGATACCTCTGGGCGGCCGCCTTGATCAGGTCCTGGTCTATCCACTTATGTATTCCGCCCACGTAGCCCGCGACCGGGCCTTTTATGTCTCCGAGCTCAGGGGGAGGCGACGTCGGCTTTATCCTCACCTTTTCAAAATTCTCTATATTTACGCCGAACGGGAATAAGTGCACGTTCCTGCTGTATTGAGCGCAGTGGTCATAGAGCGCCTTCGATGTCACGAAGACCAGGTCGGCGCTAGATATGAGGCCCTTTTCGTACGCCTTTATTTTTTTGGCGGAAGATGAGCTGGCTGCGAAGCTGTCGATGCAATAATATACGACCAGCCTTTTATTGATATTCTCGATTATATCCTGCGCCGTTCCCGTCGGCAGGAATGTCCATATTATCGGGTCGGAAAAACGCACCGCCTTCATCCATCTCCTGATCACCGAGAGGAGTATATGCTTGTTGACCCACCTGGCAATCCTCAAATAGGGGAACGGCAGCACAAGCGGCGAGTATACGTACAGGTTCTCCGATTCCTTTCGTATGCCCTTCACGCCCTTGAAATAGTCCCTGAACCTCTTGCCGAGCCTCGATATGTCCCTTATCCCGGGCGAACGCACGCCGGTATTCTCTATGAACAGGACCCTGTTGCCGTTCGCGGCGAACGAGGACATTATCTCCTGGTGGCCCTGCCAGATGAAATCCCAGTCTATGGATGATATGCAGATTATATCGTTGTTTTTTATCATATCCTATTCACCGTATGCCTGACGCTTATCGCCCTTCAGCCAGTGGAAGAGCCTCCTTAAAGGCGATTGGATGGCGGCCCTTGAATCCTTCCATGTTGCCGTGTTGACAGGATCATCCGAGGATGTAAGCTGTTTCATGAAGCCGGGATAGTCCTCACTGCCGGATTCCGGAGAAGCTTTTACGGCTTTCCAGTCGCCGTTTTCGATCTCCTTAAGTATAGCAGGTTTCCCCTCCGAATTGATGAAATAAATCCCCTTATACGCGTCGAAGACCGTCCAGCCCCCGCCAAGGTGCACAAGAGAAAAACAACGCGCCCTGCCCTTATCGGGTAACCTCACCTTCACAAAAAAGGCGGCCAGGCCTTCGCGGTTGCACAAAGTCGTGAATACATCCTGGCATTGGTCGTCAAGCCCGTATCCCCTGATGATAATATGCCACGCGTGGTCGTCAACTACCGGGAGGGAACCGGGGTTTTCCCTTATATTCTCCTTAGTCCATTTAAGTAACGCGACCGCCTTCCCGAAGCCGGACTTTTCCCCTGAGGTGATCCTGTCCGCCAGGGTGCCGTAGTTATAATACCTGTCCATGAAATCGAGAGCCTTCAGGTAAAGGGGTATCCTTATCTCCCTTATCTGAAAATCCACCCCCTGTCTTGTAGTGACGGGAACGTTGAGCGCAAGGATGGCCGCGGCCGATACCGCCAGTATGATCGCCGCGCGGAATGCGTTTTTCTTCATGCCCGGCCGTCCATGAATTTCCTGTGCCACAACTCCAGGTTCAAGAGCGCCCATAGCTGGTACGAAAGGTCCTTCCTGCCGCTGACATGGTCATCTACAAGGCGTTTCAGGGAGCCGGGCCTGAAGTAACCCCTGCTGAGGCACGACTGCGACAGAAGCGTCTCCCGCAGATAATCCTTCAATTCCCCGCGGAACCATCTTCCTACCGGCACCCCAAACCCCATCTTCCGCCTGTTCAATATACCCCCGGGAAGCAGGCCGGAGAATGCCTTCCTGAGGATATATTTTTTTTCGGCGCCGCGGATCTTGTACGAGGCCGGTAAGCTCGCGGCAAATTCCATTACCTTATGGTCAAGGAACGGAGAACGCGCTTCGAGTGAATTCGCCATGCTGGCTATATCGACCTTCGCGAGGAGGTCGTTAGGAAGGTAAGTATTGACGTCCGCCTTAAGGAGGCGGTCTAAAAGGCCAAGATGGCTGAGTCCGCCCTCTTTCGCAAAGTATGGGTGCAAAAGCCTCAACGGCGATTCCATATTGACACTTTCCATGAATTCGGGCGAAAACAGGCTGCTTAATGAAAGCTCTCCCGATATGCCCACCCACCTGAAATATCTTTCCTGGGCCGGCAGGCCGGCGTTCGACAGGAACCGCCTGGCCCTCCTGAAGATGTTTTTTGCATCGGTCGAATCGGGCAATGCGCACGCCAGCGAGCGTGCCGCGCCCCTTAAACCCAGCCTGCCTATCTTTTCGGCCGCGCTCATCGCCTGGTAGCGTTCGTATCCGGCGAAGGATTCATCCCCGCCGTCCCCATTCAATGCGACCGTGACGAACGCGCGGGTCTCGCGCGACACGTAATACGTCGGTACGCACGAGGAATCCGCGTAAGGCTCGCCATACCGCTCGACGAGCAGCTCCAGCACATCCAGCGCTTTCGGCCTTACTATGAATTCATGGTGCTCCGTATCGAATCTCAGGGATATATCTTTCGCGTACCGCAGCTCGCTGTAATCCTTTTCATCGAAACCTATCGTGAAGGTCCTGACCTTCGTGAACTCGCTCATGACGGCCACGACACAGCTTGAGTCGATCCCCCCGCTCAGGAAAGCCCCGAGGGGGACATCGCTGTAAAGCCTCATCTTTACGGCTTCCCTCAGCAGCCTTAAGGTCTCCGCGGCGGCTTCAGTTTCGCTTATATCTATCTTCGCGGCATAATCGAGGTCCCAATAACGTTCGATCTTCACGCCCGACTTTCCTAAGGTCAGGATATGCGCCGGAGGGAGCTTGCGGACTTTCTTGAAAATAGTGTCCGGCGCCGGGATATACCCGAAGTTCATGTAATGATCGATAGAGCCGGGCTCCACATTCTTAGGCACCAAACCGGACTTGAGCAGCGACGCGAGTTCCGATGAGAAGACGAACCTGCCGGGCTCATAATAGTAGAGGAAAGGTTTCTTGCCCACCCTGTCCCTCGCCGCGAACAGCATCTGCTTCTTGTCATCCCAGATAGCGAATGCGAACATCCCCCTGAGATGGTCCACGCATCTCTCTCCGTATTCCTCGTAAAGATGTATAAGGGTTTCGGTGTCGGAATGCGACTTGAAGCGGTGGCCCCTGTCCTCGAGATCGGGCCTCAATTCATGGAAATTGTAGATCTCGCCGTTAAATACCAGCCAGACCGACCCGTCCTCATTAGACATCGGCTGGCTCGCGCACGAAGAGAGGTCTATTATGCTCAACCTCCTGTGGCCCAGGCAGGCCACCCCTCCGGGGCTTGAGTAAATGCCTTCGCCGTCCGGCCCCCTGTGCTTCAACGCATCGCACATACTCGCGACAGAATCCCTTTTTGCCGGGTCTCCCTTAATATCTATTATGCCGCATATTCCGCACATACCTACATTGCTCCCGTTACGTTCCGGATGATGCCGAGTATCTTAGGGGCGTTAACCTCCAGTGAATACCTCTCAAGCACCGTCTTCCTCCCTGCGGCTCCTATCCTCTCTCTGAGGCCGCGGTCCTCCATGAGCCCGGACAATTTCAGGACCCATTCATCGTCATCTTTCGCGAAGAAACCGTTCACGCCTTCCTCTATGATCACGCGGTTAGGGCCGGCATCAGAGGCGACGCACGGCACGCCGACGCTCATATACTGGATGGTCTTGAACCCGGTCTTCCCTGCCGTCCATTCGTCATCGGGCAGCGGGTAGACGCCGATATCGAGCGACTGGAACTCCCCTATCTCGCCGTCAAGCTCCCAATCCTTATATGTTATCTCAACGCCGGCTATGTCAAAAACCTTCCGCGACGCGCCTATGACCTTTATCCTGAACCTGTATTTACCGCCGCGGGAAACCAGTCTCTCAAACACGCCCTTCAGCGACTCAAGATACTTCGCGGTGCTGTGGCTTCCTATCCACCCGATCGTGATCTCCCCGGAAGGCGCTTTGGCCGCGGGCTTGAACCTGTCGGTATCAACCGAGGTATGTATCACGGTCACATTGCGGTTATATCCGAGCGAATATTCCAGGAGATGCTCGTTGCAGGTTATGACATGCCTGCTCAATCCTATTATCTTCGGTATCTTCCACGGGCATTTCAGCCGTATAAGGAAACTGTTAGTAGGGCTCGCGGTCCTCAGGTATATCGCGTCGTCAAGGTCGTATATTATCTTCTTGCCGAGGACGGCCAGCAGCCATTCCATTACCGGCGGCCCGAACGGGAAAGCCTCCAGATGTATGAAGACGGCGTCGCATGAAAGCGCCCGGATAAGATCGACCGTCCTGCCGGCCACGCCTGCGCAAAAATACAGGAATTTCCTGAAATGCATCCCCCTCTTGTAAAGGATCTTATAGAAATCGGAACTGATGAACGGCCTGACGATGCACGTGACGCCGTTAGCCCTGAGGTACGGGATGTATTGCTCCACCCTGTAACGGCTGCTCGGCCCTTCCGTAGGATATGGCTCGAGGAATATTACTTTCATTTCAG
>JAQUSA010000076.1 GCA_028715315.1 Candidatus Omnitrophota bacterium
GTGCGATGTTGATGAACGCGCCGAAGTCGGTTATGTTCTTTACAACGCCGGGTATGACCTGGCCGGTCTTAAGCTCTTCCATCAGCTTGCCCTTGGCGACATCCCTCTCCCTGATTATTGCCTCTTTACGGGAGACGACGATGTTCTTCCTCGGCTTGTTGATCTTTACTATGACGAAGTTCAGGACCTGCCCCAGCAGCTGGTTAAGGTTGCCGAAGCCCTTAAGGAAGACCTGGCTCGCCGGCAGGAACGCCTCGACGCCTATGTCAACCGTAAGCCCGCCCTTGACCTTCTTCGTAACGCGACCGGTGACCATATCGCCTTCCTTGCGCTCGGCGATAAGCTTCTCCCATACCTGCATGCGCTCGGCCTTCCTCTTCGAAAGGACGACCATGCCCTCATCGTTCTCCTTCGACTCGATCAGCACGTCTATCTCGTCGCCGACCTTTATCGATTTCGGGTCAATGAACTCATCGAGCGATATGACGCCCTCGGACTTGTAGCCGACGTCGACCACGATGTCCTTAAAGGTGACGTCGATGACCCTTCCTCTTACGATCTCACCTTCCTTTACGTCCTTGAAACTGTCCTCGTACAGCTTAGACATGTCCATCTTTTCCGGGGACACATCTTCGTGATTCTGCTCAACCATCTTCTTTGTTACTCCCTTCTCATTGGATTTTTTGTTTCTTCGCTACTGTCTCTCCCAGGCGCTTGATCTCCCCGGCGACGTGGTCGGCCAGTTTTTGCGCGGCCTCCTTCTTGCCGCGCGGAAGATCGAGTTTAGTGGGGTCGATCAGATCTCCTATATATACCGATATGCGTGTAAGTGTTATGCGTTTCGCGCCCTTAGGCAGGGCTTTATCCGTCCCGTCTATATAAGCGGGAAGGACAGGCGCCCCTGTTATCAAGCTCAAATAACCGATGCCAGGTTGGGCTTCCTGCATCTCACCGGTCTCGCTCCTGGTCCCTTCCGGGAACAAAAAAACAGGTTCGCCGGATTTAAGGAACCGTATGGCGGCCTTCATCGCCCCGATATCCGCCTCACCCCTCTTTACGGAGATCAGGCCGCACCTGCCTACCACCTGCCTGAACAACCAGTTATCGAACAGGGTGCTCCTTGCCATAAAGTGGACCATGCGCGGTGAGGCGCTTGCTATAGCCGGCGGGTCGAGATGGCTTACATGGTTGCTCGCCAATATGAAAGCGCCCTTCATCGGGACCTTCCCGGTCCCGTTGGCCCTAAAACCCATGAATATCACAAGGAACAGTTTAAGAAAATTTCTTACGATAAAATACATCATATGTTTATCAGGCCTTTATCAAGCCGAGGACCTTATCCACGACTCCTTCTATCGTAAGGCCCGTAGTATCGACTATTATCGAGTCGGCCGCTTTCCTCAGGGGACCTATGGGCCTGTTGATATCGCTGTCATCGCGGATCTTCAGGTCTTTCCTGACGTCCTCTTCGGTTACCGCCGCGCCGCCCTCCTTAAGTTCCTTGTAGCGCCTCTGCGCCCTTACCTCGAACGCGGCGTCTATATAGAACTTCCTGTCGGCGTCGGGCAGGACTACGGTCGCGATGTCGCGGCCCTCCATGACCGTTCCGCCCTCTTTGCCCAGCCTGCGCTGGACCGCCACCATATGCGTGCGGACCGGCTTGGCGCGGGCAATATATTTCACGTTATTCGTGACTTCCGGTGTTCTTATACCGGAGGTCACATCCTCTCCGTCGAGATATACTTTTAGCGAGCCGCTTTCCTGCTTCAGCTTAATATCCGTAGAAGCGGCGAGCATGCCCAGTTTTTCTTCGTCGTTCAGGTCCGCCTTTGTCCGGAGCGCCTTAAGGGTCAGCGCGCGGTACATAGCGCCCGTATCTATATATAGGAAGCCCAGCCTCTGCGCCACAAGCCTTGCAACGGTGCTCTTGCCGGAACCTGCCGGGCCGTCGATCGCTATGACGGGGCGCGGGGTCACCTTAAGCTCTCCCTCCTTGCCCTAGACCTTTCCAGCTCCCTGCGAAGTTTCGCGCCGGAACCGTCCTTGACCAGCTTCTTTATCTTTGCCAGGCTGCGCGCGTAGTTATCGAGCGCCCTGACGATCTCTTTCCTGTTCGTCACGCATATATCGCGCCATATGCCGGGATCGCTCGCCGCTATGCGCGTCGCGTCCCTGAAACCCGTAGAGGCGAACTCCAGCGATTCATCGCTCGCGGAATTGACCAGGGCCGCTGCGGCTATATGCGGCAGGTGGCTTATCTGGGCGACTATCCTGTCATGCTCCTCGGGGGATTTTATCACGATCCTCCCGGCTCCGAGCGACTTCCAGAAACTTCCGAGCTTCTTCAGCGCCGCCTTATCCGTCTTTTTTGTCTTTGTCATGATGACGACCGATCCTTTGAACAGGTCTTCCCTGGCGGATACGACCCCGCGTTTTTCGGAGCCGGCCAGCGGGTGCGATCCTACGAAATCCACGCCCGCGGGCATCGACTTCTCAAGCTGCCCGACAATCGAACTCTTCGTGCTTCCGACATCCGTGACGATACATCCCTTTTTCAGCGAACGGGAGACCTTCTTCCCGAACCCGGGTATCAGGCAAACCGGCGTCGCTATTATCACGAGATCGGCCCCGGCAACGCCTTTGACCGCGTCGAGCGTGCCTTTGTCTATCGCGCCGCGCGCTATGGCTTCATCGATGGATGATGCCCTGTGCCCGATGCCTACCACTGTCCCGGCGAGGCGCCTCTTCTTCACCGCCGCGCCTATCGAGCCTCCGATGAGGCCGACGCCGATTATTGCTATCTTTTTAAATATCACGTCCGACCGCCTTAGCGACCCCTTTAAGTTCCTTCATCATCTTTTCGAAATTGTCCGGGATAAGCGACTGCGCGCCGTCAGAAAGGGCTTCTTCCGGCTTCGGATGCACTTCTATTATTAGGCCGTCGCATCCGGAAGCCACCGCTGCCCTTGCCATCGCGGGGACATAACCCCACTTGCCTACCGCATGGCTCGGGTCGATGATGACCGGAAGATGCGTGAGTTTCTTCAGGACAGGCACCGCGCTGAGGTCGAGGGTAAAACGCGTCTGGTCCTCGAAGGTCCTGATACCGCGCTCGCAGAGCATCACGTTGAAATTCCCGTTCGAAAGTATATATTCGGCCGACATCAGCAGCTCGATTATCGTGGAGGATATGCCCCTCTTCAGCAGGACCGGCATCTTTGACATGCCGACCGCCTTCAGCAGGTTGAAATTCTGCATGTTCCTCGCGCCTATCTGCAGGATATCCGCATACTTCTCTATGAGAGGGAGGTCGCGTATATCCATTATCTCCGTTATTACGGGCAGGCCCGTCTTCTGGCCCGCTTCCTTGAGGTATTTCAGCCCCTCTTCGCCGAGGCCCTGGAAGCTGTAGGGCGATGTGCGCGGTTTAAAGGCGCCGCCGCGCAGGACCGAGGCACCCGACTTCTTGACGGACTTCGCGATATTAATCAGCATCTCGCGGCTCTCTATGGAGCAAGGCCCGGCCATCATCACTATCTTCTTCCCGCCCACCTTCACCTTGCCTATATTTACGACAGAGTTCTCGTGCTTGAACTCGCGGGAGACAAGCTTATACGGCGCGAGTATGGACATGACCTTCTCGACGCCCGGAAATACGTCAAGCGGCGTCGAGCGGAGGACATCTTCCTCCCCTATGACGCCTATGATCGTGCGCTCCACGCCTTTTGATATCATCGGTTTCAGCCCGACCGACTTTACCTTGGCGATAAGGTGTTTTAGCTGCGCTTCTGTCGCTTCGGGTTTTAATACGATTATCATCTCAAATCTCCTTCAACGCCTCGATGAACTTCCTGTTCTCCTTATCGGTGCCAACCGTGACCCTTACATAGCTGTCCAACTTGTAAGCTTTCATGTCCCTGACTATGACCCCGTACCTCAAAAGTTTCTGGAATGCTTCCCAGCTGTCCATCTTCACGTCGACGAGTATAAAGTTCGTCTGGCTCTGCACGTACGGCAATCCTATCTTGTCGAGCGCGCTATAAAGGAACTTCTTGCCTTTTAGGACGACTTGCCTGGTCTTCTTCAGGTGCGTCGCGTCGTCAATGCTTGCCGACGCTCCGACCTGCGCGAGAGAGTTCACATTGAACGGCAGCCTGACCCTGTTCATGCAATCTATGAGCTCAGGGTTTGCCAGGGCAAAACCCACACGCAGCCCCGCGAGCCCGTACGCCTTGGAGAACGTCCGCAATACTATGAGGTTCCTGTCCTTCAGGTGCCTCATAGTATCCGGATAGTCCTTCGCGTCCACGAAATCGTAATACGCCTCGTCCATCACGACGATGACGCTGTCAGGGATATTCTCGAGGAATTTCGTTATCTGCTTATCATTGACGTACGTGCCGGTCGGGTTATCGGGGTTCGCGATGAAGACGATCTTCGTCTTATCGTCTATCGCTTTCCTTATGCCGTCCATGTCATATTTCATGTTCACGTTAGGGACGACCTTGACCCTGCGGCCGTATGCCTCGGTTATAAGCCTGTACTCAAGGAACGTCGGGTCGGCAACGATAGCGTTCTCGTCCTCGTTCATGAACGCCTGGATAATGACCGCTATCAGCTCGTCCGAACCGTTGCCGAAGACGAAATTCTCGGGCTTCATGCCCATCTTCTTGGCGATCTTCGTCTTGAGATAGAAGGAACTCCCGTCCGGATAGCGGTTCAGGTCCTTCAGGGCCTTGCCTATCGCGGTGAGAGCCTTCTTCGAGGGCCCGAGAGAGTTCTCGTTCGAAGCGAGCTTATAGACCTCCTCCAGCAGCAGCTCCCTCTTTACCTCATCGATCGGTTTGCCCGGCTGGTAAGGCTGTATGCTCATCACGCCTTTTTTCGCTAACCTGCTCATTTTATTTCCTTTTATGCTAATGGGTACGAACCCAGCACCTTCAGGCTCGTGCAGACTTCCCTTAATTGGTCTATCGCTTTTATCACGTTCTTATCGTTGTGGTGCCCCATCATATCGACGAAGAAGCGATATTCCCACGCCCTCTTCTTCGACGGGCGCGATTCTATCTTCGTCAGGTTGATCTTGTTCTTCTTGAACGGGACCAGCATGTCATGCAACGCGCCGACCTTGTCCTTGACCGCGAACATTATCGAGGTCTTGTCCTTACCTGTCGGCCTGCCCTCGACTTTGCCTATAACGAGGAACCTGGTCATGTTGTGCGGGTTATCCTCTATGGAGCGCGCGAGCATATTGAGCCCGTAGCATTCTGCCGCGAGACTTGAGCCTATAGCAGCCGCGCCCTTCTCCTTGACCGCCATCCCTGCCGCCTTGGTCGTTGAAGTGACCTCTATTATTTCAACCTGCGGGAGGTTAGCCTCGAGCCACATCCTGCACTGCCCGACGA
>JAQUSA010000077.1 GCA_028715315.1 Candidatus Omnitrophota bacterium
CCGGCATGAAGAATTATAACGATGTCCAGAAAAAATACGGGGGAAGCGGGATAAGCGGCCGCGTATGCGATTTCGTGGATGAGATCGGCTCCGCGTACGCTGCGGCCGATCTCATCATATCACGCGCGGGCGCGACCGCGTTATTCGAGATAGCCGCGCTCGGGATCCCTTCCATCATGATACCCTACAGGTTCGCCGGCGGGCACCAGTACAGGAACGCGGCGGCGCTCAAGGCCGCGGGCGGCGCGATAGTGATGGACGAGGCCGGCCTCACACCGCGGATGCTCAGGGGGAGGATATTCGGGCTAAAAAACGACAGGGTAAAATTAGGGGCGATGTCGGACGCGGCGCGCAGGTTCGCTGTTCCCGACGCGGCAAAGAGACTGGCGGATATCATATTATGAGATTAAAGGGCGGGAAGCATATTCATTTCATAGGCATCGGCGGCATAGGCATGAGCGCGATAGCGTTCGTGCTGCTTAAGCAGGGGCACAGGGTATCGGGCTCGGATGTGAAGCGCTCGCGCATCATTGATAAGCTCGAATCTCTCGGAGGAAAGTTCCATGAGGGCCACCACGAGAAGAACATAAAGGGCGCCGATATCGTCGTATACTCTTCGTCGATCACGCCCGAAAACCCGGAGATAAAGGCCGCGCGCAACAAAAAGATATCCACGCTCCACCGGGCCGACATGCTCGCGCTGATCATGAACGACAGAAAGGGCATCGCGGTCACCGGCGCCCACGGCAAGACGACCACGTCATCGCTTATAGCGCATATCCTGTACAGGGCGGGGCTCGACCCCACGGCGATCCTCGGAGGCGAGGTGAAGTCGCTTGAGGGCAACGCGAGGGTCGGCGACGGCGAGCACTTCGTAGTCGAAGCCGATGAGAGCGACGGCTCGTTCGTCCACCTTAAGCCGTTCTACAGCGTGGTCACTAACATAGACGCCGAGCACATGGATTATTACCGGAACATGGGCGAGATCATATCCTGGTACCTGAAGTTCATCGAAAAGATAAAGCCCGGCGGCAGGCTCTTCGCGTGCGGCGACTGCGAGAACCTTAAGAGGGCGCTTCGCGGATGCCAGAAAGACATATTCACGTTCGGCCTCTCGAAGGAGCACCATATCCATCCCGAGAAGATAAAAATGCATGACTCGCACTCCGAGTTCGAGGTGGTCTACCGCGGGAAGAACCTGGGCGCCGCCGCGATAAATATCCCCGGGATACACAACGTCTCCAACGCCATGGCGGCCTTTGCCGTCGCGCTCGAGCTCGGGCTGGATTTCGATACTATTAAGGAGGCGGCCAGGGATTTTACGGGCGCCGCGCGCAGGTTCCAGGTGAAATATTCCGGCAACGGCATAAAGGTGATAGACGATTACGCGCATCACCCGTCCGAGATCAAGGCCACTATCCTCGCGGCGAGGAACTGGAAGCCGAAGAGGCTTATCGTGGCGTTCCAACCGCACAGGTTCTCGAGGACGAAGTACCTGAAAGACAAGTTCGGCGGTTGTTTTGACATGGCCGACAAGCTCATACTCACGGATATTTACGCGGCCTCGGAAGACGAATTGGACAATGTCTCGGGCAGCAGCATATACGAGGAAGTCAAGATGCGCGGGCATAAGGACGTGTCGTATATAAGGAAAAAGGAACTGGAGGGATACCTGGCCAAGGAGATAAAACGTGGCGACATGGTACTGATGATGGGCGCAGGGGACATAACGAACATAGCTGACGAGCTTGCTCTCAGCCTGAAAGGGAAAAAATGCCGGTCAAAAAAGAAGACCTGAAATTCATAAAAGGCGTAGTGAAGTTCGAGGAGCCGATGGCGCGCCATACTACGTTCAGGATCGGCGGGCCGGCGGAGCTTTTTGTGTATCCTTCGGATGACGGCGACCTGCTGAATATCCTTCGTTACGCCTCCGAGCATAAGATGGGGACATTTATCATCGGCGGCGGCAGCAAACTTCTCGTCGGGGACAGGGGCATACGCGGTTTTGTGATATCATTAAATGCCCCGGCATTTAACAAACTGGTGTTTGACGGGGAATATGCGTCCGCGGGCTGCGGCATGAAGGTAAGCGAATTCCTCAAGAAGGCCGCGGCTGAAGGCCTCGGAGGGCTGGAGTACCTTGCCGGGATACCGGGTACCCTGGGCGGCGCGCTCATGATGAACGCGGGGTGGCCGACGAAGGCCATAGGCGACCGCGTCGAAGAGGTAACGCTGATAAGGGGGCTGGACAGGGAGACCCTCGGCAAAAACGATATTAAATTCACCTACCGGGGCTCTAATCTCGGGGACTTCCTGCTTATCTCCGCGAAGATCAGGCTGGACAGGAAGCCAAAGGAGGGCATCGAGGCCGAAATAAACAGGAACTTCGAAAAAAAGAGGCAGACGCAGGACCTTTGTTATCCGAGCGTCGGGAGCGTATTCCTGAACCCTTCGGGGACGATGCCTGCCTGGCAGCTCATAGAGAAGTGCGGGTTCAGGGGGGTATCGGAAGGAGGCGCAAAGGTCTCCGAAAAGCACGCGAATTTCATCATAAATAAAGGAAAGGCAACGGCTGCCGATGTCCGCAAACTTATTGACGAAATACAAAAAAAGGTTTTTAAAGAACATCAAATTGTGTTAAAATTAGAAGTTAAAACAATAGGAGATTTTTAGTGGATAAAGGATCCATGCGGATAGGGGTATTGATGGGCGGGCCTTCCGCGGAAAGAGATGTTTCGCTGCGCTCGGGAAAAGCGATCCTGGAAGCGCTTTTAAGCAAGGGATACAATGCCGTGCCGCTCGAGGTGTGGCTGCCGACAAGGCAGGAATTGAAGTCGGCCGGCATACACGTCGCTTTCATAGCCCTGCACGGCACGTTCGGTGAGGACGGGCAGATACAGGCGATCCTGGAAGACCTTAAGATACCGTACACGGGTTCGAAAGTGAGAGCGAGCCGTCTCGGGATGGATAAGGTCGCCTCCCGCAGGCTGTTCAAGAAGGCCAGGCTTAATGTCCCTGACTGCCATGTGATAAAGAACGGGACGCGCCCTAGGAAAAAACTGAAGACTCCGCTCGTCGTAAAGCCGTCGGCGCAGGGCTCATCGGTAGGCGTATCGATAATTGACAGCCTCGACGAGCTCGAGGGCGCGATCACGGGGGCCTTCATGTTCGGGGATAAAGTCCTGCTGGAGAGTTTCGTGCCCGGCAAGGAGCTTACCGTAGGCGTGCTCGACGGAAACCCGTTGCCGGTAATACAGGTGGTGCCCAAAAGGCGCTATTACGATGAAGTGGCGAAGTATACGGTCGGCATGACCGAATACCTCTGTCCGGCGCCCATATCGGGCCAGGAGGCTAAGCTCGCGCAGGAAGCCGGAGCGAGGGCGCATAAAGCTTTAGGATGCTCCGGCTATTCGAGGGTCGACATGATACTGGGTGAGGACGGCAAGGTGGTCATACTCGAAGTGAATACGATCCCCGGCATGACGCAGCTGAGCCTGCTTCCGAAAGCCGCTAAGGCGGCCGGAATAGAATTCCCGGAATTATGCGAAGCGATGCTGAAGTCGGCATTTGAAACGGCGGGATAATATGGCAAGAAAAAGAAAAAACTCGAACGAGTCTGCGAAGCAGTTCAATGAATTCCTGAAGAAGAACAAGGCCGGCATCGCAGCGTTCGCGGTGATAATCCTGGTGGCGGCCGGCGCCGCGTTCTGGCTCAGCGATTTTTTCCTCAATTCGCCGTCTTTCTCGGTAGACAAGATTGAGATCGTGAAGCCCGGCAGGGAGGGCGCCTATCGCCTGCAGAATGAATATTTCAGGCTTGAATATCCGGTCAACATTTTCACGGCCGACCCTTCGGTCCTTTCCGGGAAGATAAAAAGCAAGCATCCCGAGTACCAGATAGTCGTGATAACAAAATTCCTGCCCGACAGGATAGCCGCCACGATCAAGGACAGGGAGGCTGTCGCGAGGATAAAGGTCGCGAAGATACTTCCCATCGATTTCGATGGGGTCGTCGTATCGGACAGCGGCAACCCGGAGTCGCTGCCCCTTATCACAGGGCTTGAGTCGCAGCTCGCGAACCCCAAGGCCGGGACGAAGGTCAAGTCCAAACGGTTGAATATCGCGCTGAATATCCTGAGGCAGGTGTACTCCAGGGTCGAATTCAGGGGGTCTTCCATAGCGACGGTGGATATCACTTATCCGGAGAAGGCGTTCTTTGTCATCGACGGGATGAATATAGTCCTCGGGAGCGGGGATATGGGAGGGAAGCTCGACGTGCTCGCGAGCATATTCAACGATCCGAAACTTGACAAATCCAGGATAGATTCTATAGACCTGAGGTTTACGGACCCCGTCGTTACTTTCAAGCCGGAGAAAAAATGAAGAAGAAGACCCTTACGGGCCTTGATATAAGCGATGATTTCGTTACGTGCTCCATCTGTTCGACCGACGAAAAATCAGGTGCGGTCATCCTAGGCGTCGGCACAGTCCCCTCGAGGGGGGTGGATAACGGTTCGATAACCGACCTGAGCGAAGTGACGCAGTCGGTCGCCGAGGCTGTCGAGAAGGCCGAGGCGGCGGCTAAGACGAAGGTCCTGTCGCTCGTGACCAGCTGTGACGGCACGAGCCTGCGCACATATAACACAAAGGGCAGCATCACCGTATCCGAGAAGGAGAACGAGATAGGCCGCCGGGAGGTCGAACGGGTCACGGAGGCTGCCAAGACCATCGCGCTTCCTTTCGACAGGGAGATAGTCCATTCGGTCACGCGCGGTTTTATCCTTGACGGCCAGGACGGCATAAAGGATCCTGCGGGAATGTTCGGGACGAGGCTCGAGGTCGACATGGAGTTAGTGACCGCCCTTATCACGAACCTTCACAACCTTAGGCGCGCCGTTAACGCCGCCGGATTCGAGATACAGGATATCGTGCTTTCGGGAGTGGCTTCGGGGAACGTCCTCCTCGAGGACCTGGATAAGGACCTCGGCGCTATACTGATATACATATCCTATTCCGCGACGCATATTGTCGTGTACAGCGGCGGAGAGATAAGGGCCATAGAGGTCGTGCCCTTCGGCGGCGGTGAGCTTGTCCGCGCGGCCGCGGATGCCTTCAAGATCCCGCGCGACTATGCAGAGCAGGTCATCAGGCGCGAGGTGAGCCTCGATGAATCCCAGTCCGCGGAGGATGACGAAATAACCCTGAGGATAGGCGGTTCCGGCAAGACGATATCGAGGAAGTCCCTGCGCGGGGCGGTTAAGCCCGCGGCCGAGGAACTGATAAGCAAGGCAGGCGAGGCGCTCAAGGGGATGCGTTCCTCGAAGGAAGCGGCGACCGGCTGCGTCGTTGCGGGGGTCCTCGCGGACCTCGG
>JAQUSA010000078.1 GCA_028715315.1 Candidatus Omnitrophota bacterium
AGAAAGCTCATGGAAGAGGCGGGGTTCAATTCCGCGTTCATATTCAAGTATTCCCCGCGGCCGCCCGCGAAGGCATGCGGGCTCGATGACGATGTCCCGATGAAGGTGAAAGAGGAGCGGAACCAGGTGCTGCTGAAGCTCCGCGATAAGATGTCGGACGAAAAGGACAAGGGGTTCATAGGCGGGCAGACCGAGGTCCTCGTTGAGAATATATGCAGAAAGGAAAAACATAAAGTGACCGGACGCAACAGGCAGAACATAAAGGCAGTATTTGAAGGCGGAAAAGAGCTGATAGGAACGCTGAAGGACGTCAAGGTAAGTTCCGTAGTGGGGCATACCCTCGCCGGCGGCGCGGTCATGCTTATGCTGTTTTGCGGCCGCTTCGCCATTAACGCCTCCGCGGCTACCGTAACGGTGGAGGAATATTTCGTGACCGGCGATTACGATAATACGGTGCGCGAAGGCGTCAAGCAGATCGGGTCCTCGAAAGAGCAGGACAAGCTGTATTATATGATAGGCACTAGCCTGAACAAGATAGGCAGGTATGACCTCGCGAGGAAGAACTTCGGGCAGCTCCTCACCGCGTTCCCGCGCAGCGGGTTTTGCCCGCTCGCGCAGCTCGGGACCGCCGACAGCTATTATATGTCCGGGGATTATAAGAACGCTTTTACGGAGTACGAAAAATATATAACGAAATACCCGAAGTCCGAGGGACGCGCTACCGCGTACTTCAGGATAGCCAAGAGCGCGCAGAAGGAAGGAAAATGGCAGTCCGCGCGCAATTATTACCAGAAGGTCAGGAGCGAATACCCCATGAGCTTCGAGGCCCAGATGGCCGCGCAGGCGATGAACGAGGAGATCCTCTTCTTCACGGTGCAGGTAGGCTCGTTCAATAAGAAGGCGAACGCGTTGAAACTGTGCGATGAGCTCGTAAAAAAAGGATACGCGGCATCGATAGCCAAGTCCGGGCAGGAAGCGGAGGAATCCTACAAGGTGCGCGTAGGCAGGCTCGATGCCAGGGATGAGGCGGAGGAGCTCGCCAAGAAACTGCGCGCCGAAGGCCTCCCGACGAAAGTCCTGCCGTAGCGCATGGCTGACAGGCTGATCTTCATTGTGGGCCCCACCGCGATCGGAAAGACGGGCATATCGTTCGAGATCGCGAAGCTTATCGAATGCGAGATAATCTCATGCGATTCGATGCAGGTCTACAGGGGGATGAACGTGGGGACATCCAAACCGGCAAAGGTCCTGCTGGGATCGCTTCCCCACCATCTCGTGGATATAATAGACCCCTCGGAGGAGTTCTCTGTCGCGCAGTTCCGGGCGCTTGCGGTGAAAGCCATCGAGGAGATGATCCCGCGCAAAAAGACGCCCCTATTGGTCGGGGGCAGCGGGCTTTATGTGAAGGTCCTGATAGACGGGATATTCGAAGCTCCGGTCACCGACTGGGAGCTGAGGCAGAGGCTTGAGGAAGAAGCGGCGGAATTTGGCATCGGGCAGCTATACGCGAGGCTTAAGCAGGCGGATCCCGCGGGAGCTGCCGGCATACATCCCAATGACCTGCGCAGGATAATAAGGGCGTTGGAAGTATTTGAAAAGGCAAACGCTCCCATCTCGGAATTAAGGAAGAGGACGTCCGGCCTCGGCGATAAATATAACGTAAGGATATTCGGGCTCAGCATGGAGCGCGAGGCCTTATACAGGAAGATAGACGAAAGGGTCGACCAGATGTTTTCGGAGGGCCTCATCAACGAGGCGAGGGCCCTTATGGCAACCGGAGGGATAAGTTTTACCGCGTCGCAGGCCCTCGGATACAAGGAGTTATTCGGCCATCTCGCGGGCGCGTACGACCTCGAAGAGGCAAAGAGGCTGGTAAAAAGGAACACGAGGCATTTCGCAAAAAGGCAGTTAACGTGGTTCAGGCGGGACAAGCGGATAGAGTGGATGGAACTCGACGAGAATTTTGACACCGGGGATACGGCAAGGGCGATATGGAAAAAGCTCTCTTAGTCACCGTTGAATTTTTCGACAAGAAGTATAAGGATACATGGAAGCTCGATGACACTAACTTCGAGCTGAAGGAGCTCGTACGGTCCGCGGGCCTCGAGGTCGTCGATCTCGTGGAATGCTTCAAGGACAAGCCGGTGGCCGGGCATTTTATCGGGAAGGGGAAGGCGGAGGAGATAAGCCTTATCTGCAAGGATAAGGGGGCCGAGGTGGTCATATTCGGCGAGGACCTTACGTCGTCCCAGCAGCAGAACCTCGAGGAGTCGATAGGCTTAAAGGTAATCGACCGGACGCAGCTTATACTTGATATATTCGCGCGCAGGGCGCATTCCACGGAAGGCAAGGTCCAGGTCGAGCTGGCGCAGCTCGAATACCTGCTGCCCCGCCTGAAAGGAAAGGGCATCATGCTTTCGCGGCTGGGCGGCGGCATAGGTACCAGGGGCCCCGGAGAGCAGAAGCTCGAGATGGACCGCAGGAAGATAAGGGACAAAATATCGAAACTAAAGGATGAGCTCAAGAAGATCCATGGGCGCAGGGAAGAGCTCCGGCGCAAGCGCCACGAGGGGGACCTTTCGATAATCTCCCTTGTCGGATACACGAACGCGGGAAAATCCACGCTGCTGAATTCGCTCACTGATTCCGACGTGCTTTCACAGGACAGGCTCTTTTCTACGCTGGACCCTACCGCGCGCAGGCTTGTGCTGCCTAACAACCAGAAGGTGGTCTTCGTGGACACGGTAGGCTTTCTGCACAAACTTCCCCACCACCTGATCGAGGCGTTCAAGGCGACGCTGGAGGAGGTAGCCGAGGCCGATATCATCATCCACGTGCTTGACGCATCGAGCCCGATAGTCCATGAGCTGAGCGATGCGGTCCACGAGGTCCTGGAGGAACTGGAAGTGCGCGGCAAGACCATGATAACGGTCCTGAATAAGATAGATAAGGTAGGGGATAGGGCCGTGGTAGACAGGCTGCTGAAAGAGTTCGATAATTCTATAGCTATATCCGCGCTGATGAAGGAGAACCTGGATGAGCTCGTGCAGAGGATCTCCATGATACTCTTCGCGTCGCTTGTATATGTGAGGGCCGTCATACCCCAGTCGGAAGGTAAGCTCCTCAGCCAGATATACAAGGAAGCGAGCATAATAAGCAGGGAGTATAAAGGTGAATCTGTCTGCCTTGAGGCCGATATGCCTATCAGGCTAAAAAATTTACTTGACAAAAAAGGCTTTTGTGATAAACTCTAGTTAGCACTCAAGGGAAAAGAGTGCTAATGAGGTAAGGAATATGGTTGTAACCGATTATGTATCAAGGAGAAACAGCATTCTGGAGGTGGTAGTCGATTCTTATGTTTCGACTGCCGCTCCGGTGGGCTCGCTCGCGGTATCAAAGAAGCTGAGGGAGCGCCTGAGCCCGGCGACCATCAGGAATATCATGTGCAGCCTTGAAGAGGCCGGGTATATAACCCATCCCCATACCTCGGCAGGCAGGATACCGACCGATATGGGATACAGGTATTTTGTTGATTCCATAATGGAGCCGAAATACCTGACCCAGGACGAGAGGGATTTTGTCGAGGGCGCATTGAGCCAGGAAGCTGACGAGCTCGAGGACCTTATAAAGAGGGCCGCGAGGATCATATCCGGGCTTACGGGGCAGACATCCCTGGTCAGTTTTCCGCGCGCAAAGAGGAGGACGTTCAAGAGGATAGAGCTTATACCCGCTACTAAGACAAAGGTGTACGCGCTGCTCTTCACGGCGCAGGGCCTTGTCAAACATTCGATATTCGAGATACAGGAAGTGCTCGAGGAGACCGAGCTTTCGCGGGTATCTAAGTTCCTTAACGATGAGCTTGACGGGCTGCAGCTGAACGAGATAGCGGACCACCTGCTCAGGAGGGTCATAGAAGAGAACGACCCGTTCCACCAGCTTTTCAAGGAAGCGACGGAACTGCTGAATATGTCGCATATACTCGAGGATAGCGGCGAGAGGATACTGCTGGACGGCGCACATCATATGATGGAGCAGCCGGAGTTCAGGAACGCGGAGAAAGTGAAGCGGCTGATGAAGGTCCTTGAGGAAGAAGAGGAGATACTCGACCTGATGGACCGGGACATGAACGAGCTCAGCGCGAGGATACATATCGGCTCGGAGAACCCTTATAATGACATCAAGGAATGCAGTATCGTGATATCGAACTACCGGATAGGGAACAGGAACGTCGGAAGCATAGGAGTGATCGGGCCCACCAGGATGGACTACCCGAGAGCCGTCCCCGCAGTGGAGTTCGTAAGCGACGCATTCAGCAGGCTCCTGACCAGGTTAAGCGAATAAAAATATGGATGACCATAAGAAAGTAAAGATAACGGAAGAAGAGCTTAATGCCTTGAAGGAAAAGGCGGCAAGCGTTGATGAGTGCGCGGAGAAGATGCTGCGCATGCAGGCCGATTTCGAGAACCGCAGGAAACGCCAGGACCGCGAGAGGCTTGATTTCCTGAAATTCGCGAATGAGGGGCTCATAACTGAGCTGTTGAGGGTGATGGATGACTTCGAGCGCGCCATCGATTCCGCGAAGAACACGAATGACACGAAGGTGCTGCTGGAAGGCATCGAGATGGTAAAGCGCGATTTCGTCGAAATACTGAAGGACAGCGGCCTGAAGGTCATCGATCCGGCGGGCCAGCCTTTCGACCCGGAGAGGCATGAGGCCGTCGAGCATGTCGAGGATGTGGTCCATCCCGAAAATACCGTGCTGGAAGTTATGAGAAAAGGATATGAGCTTAACGGAAAGGTCTTGAGGCCGGCGGCAGTGAAGGTCTCGAACAAGCAGGAAAAAGAAATAACAGAAGAAAAACCAGAGGAGGAAAAATAAAATGGCAAGAGCTATAGGAATTGACCTTGGTACATCCAACTCCGCCGCAGCGGTCATGGAAGGCGACCGCCCGGCGATAATACCGTCCGCGGAAGGCGCGGGCGTCGCGAGCGGCAAGGCGTTCCCGTCCTACGTGGCTTTCACCAAAGACGGACAGCGCCTCGTGGGAGAGCCGGCGCGCAGGCAGGCCGCTATCAACCCGGAAGGGACGATTCAGGCCGCGAAGAGGAAGATGGGCACCGATTTCAAATTCGGGGTATACGGCAAGGATTATACGCCGCAGCAGATATCCGCTTTCATCCTTCAGAAGATCAAGCAGGATGCTGAGGCATACCTCGGCGACTCGGTTAACGAGGCGGTCATAACGTGCCCCGCTTATTTCAACGATAACCAGCGCCAGGCGACTAAAGACGCCGGCGAGATAGCGGGGCTTAAAGTCCTGCGTATCATCAACGAGCCGACGGCCGCGTGCCTCGCGTA
>JAQUSA010000079.1 GCA_028715315.1 Candidatus Omnitrophota bacterium
TCATCCCTGATGGCGCCCATCCTGCAGCGCGTCGCGCATGCGCCGCAATCGCTGCAGCCGCGGACTTTGCGCCGAAGCAACGCAACTTTTGCTGTAAGAGCATATATCGCGCCGAGCGGGCAGACCGACCGGCACCAGAAACGCTTCTTTATGAACACGGTCGAGCAGGCCGCGATGAATACCGCCGCCATTACGGGGGACCCGGGGAATGTATTCATGAAACGCGACATTATCCCTAACGGGTCAAGCACCCAGGCCGCCTGGACGCCGGCAAAAGCCGACAGCGCGACCGCGGCCAGTACCATGAATTTCAGCTTCCTGTTCCTCGCGTTGGACCTTTCGTTTTCGGCGCGCTTCCCCCCGGCGGCGAGGCCGATCAGGTCAAAGGATGCTCCGAGCGGGCATACCCATCCGCAGAAGAACCTGCCGAATACGAAAGTCAGCAATATCATTACGCACGATAAGATGATGCCGGGCAGGATGACCCTCTCGCTTATCGACGTGAAGAACATTGCGAGCGGGTCGAACTTGAAAATGACATTGGAAGATACCGCGAACAACAGGAAGAACGATATCTGCGAGGCACGGCGCAGCAGGGCTAATTTTTTAACTTTCATGCAATGCCTGGAACCGTGGGGAAAAAATCACGGCGCGATAACTTTACGTCTTTAGGAAGCACTCTCCTCTCCCAGGCCCAACCCCATCTCGAGGAAGGTCTTGAGCTTCTTCGAGCGTATCGGATGGCGCAGCTTGCGCAGGGCCTTAGCTTCTATCTGCCTGACCCTTTCCCTCGTAACGTTGAATATCGAGCCTACCTCCTCGAGCGTCCTCGGGCACCCGTCGCCGATGCCGAAACGGAGCTTCAATACCTTCTTCTCCCTTTCGGTCAGCGTCGTAAGGACGTCCTCGAGCTGTTCCTTTAACATCGAATATGCGGTCGCGTTAGCGGGCGATACGGCGCGCTTGTCCTCTATGAAATCCCCGAAATGCGTATCGCCTTCGTCGCCGACCGGAGTCTGCAGCGATATCGGTTCCTGCGCGATCTTCAGTATGCCGCGCACCTTCTCGGTCGCCATCCTCATCTCGTGGGCGATCTCCTCGGGCAGCGGCTCGCGCCCGGTCTCCTGCACGAGGTTGCGGGATACGCGGATAAGCTTATTTATGGTCTCCGTCATATGCACGGGTATCCTGATCGTGCGGGCCTGGTCCGCGATCGCGCGGGTTATCGCCTGCCTGATCCACCACGTCGCGTATGTGGAAAATTTGTAGCCCCTCTCGTATTCGAACTTGTCGACCGCGCGCATAAGGCCGATATTGCCTTCCTGTATGAGATCGAGGAACGAAAGGCCCCTGTTCGTGTATTTCTTCGCTATGGACACCACGAGCCTCAGGTTGGCTTCCACGAGTTTCTTCTGCGCGCTCTCGAACTGCCTCTCGCGCCTCCTGACATAAGCCATCCTGTCCTTTATCTTAAGTAACGGCTCCCCGAAATCGCTGAGTATCCTGCGCTTCCTCTCCTTGATCTCCGATATATGGCCCCTGGCGGCCCTGCCCCTCAGCCTTATGACATCCCTGTCTATCTTCTCGATATCGGCGACCAGGTACTTCATCATATTCGAGATGTCCTCGACAACTGAGGTCGAGAACTTGAATTCCATCAGCAGCGGCACGAGGTTCGTCGTCTTCTTTGCGCCGCGCAGCCTCTTCGTGAGGTTCTGTATCTTTTTTATGACCCTTTCGATCTTTTCCGTAGGGTCGATATCTATGGCCTCGTCTATATTGACCTGCCTTTCGAGGATATCGTTGACGAGCTGGAGTATTTCCCTCCTGCAGAACCTGCATTCGAAGACAGCCTCGCGGAACCTGAACTCCGCCTCTTTTATCTTCTTCGCGAGGTCAAGCTCCTGTTCGCGCGTAAGCAGCGAGATCTGGCCCATCTGCTTCAGGTACATGCGGACGGGGTCTTCCATTACGGCCATGCGGGGCATCTCTTCAGCCTCCGCCTCGGGCTTATGGGCCTCTTCCTTCTCCTCTTCCGCCGCCTCTTCCTTGAGTTCCTTTTCCTCTTCGGAGTCGATTATCTCGATCTTTTCCTTTTCGAGGACCGCAAAAATCTCATCGATATCTTCGGAGGAAGTCACCTCTTCCGGAAGAAGGTTATTCACCTCTCCGAAGGTGAGGTGCCCTTTCTCCTTGCCGAGCGCTATGAGCTTCTCAAGCCCCTTTATCCTCTTTCTTATGTCTGTCTTCTTCAAAGCAGTCATCTCCTGGCGAGCTCTTTATGGTGTTTTATAAGGCCGCTGTATTCGGCGACCAACTGGTTTACCTTGCCGTCATCACCCATGACCTGAGCCGCTTTAATAAGGTTCTGTAATTCCGAAAGCCTCGCCTTGGCGTTCTTATTGACCATCCACTTGACGCAGTCTTCGAGGTTCTTCTGCTTGTCTTTAATATCCTCTACAAGGCTCGAAGACTCCGCTATCATCCTTGCCAGGTCCGGCTCCGCCAACCTGTTTATCAGCTGCGACGGATTGAACGACTTGCCGTCCCCGAAGGACGCGAATATCTCCTCCGCGATCTTCCTCGTGTAAGGGTCTTCAAAATCCGAGGGCTTCAGCTTGCCCTTTACCTCGTTTATCGTGTCGGGGTCATCGAGCATCAGGCCCACGATTATCTTCTCGGCCATCGCCGCCTGGGACACGCTTCCGGAAACCAGTTCCTCGGGGAGCTCGTATCCGCGGTCAGGCTTTATCTTCTTGATCTCCGAGAGCAGCGCTTCCTCCCTTATCTGGAGTTTCTCCGACAGCCTTTTTATGAATTCAAACTTCAGCACCGCATCCGGTATCTTCGCTATCGTCGGCAGCATCTCGGAGCATATCTTTGCCTTGCCCGAGGAGGTGCGGCTGTCATGCCTGGATGAAAGTATCCCGAGCTTGTATTCCAGCAGGTCGGACGCCGACCCGATAAGCGCATCGAACGCCGCCGCGCCCTTGCTCCTTATGAACGAATCGGGATCGAGACCCTTCGGAAGCACGGCTACCTTCACCGACATTCCCTCCTGCAGGAAGATGTCGAGGCCGCGCAGCGAAGCCGCCTCTCCGGCCGAATCCCCGTCATAGAGCATCACGACGTTCTTCGTATATCTTTTTATGAGCCTCGCCTGCGAATCCGTAAGGCTCGTCCCCAGGGACGCCGCGATATTCCCTACGCCCATCTGGTACGGCACCAGGAAATCAAGGTAGCCCTCCACCACTATGCAGAGGTCCTTATCCTTTACCGCCTGGACCGAAAAATTAAATCCGTAAAGGTGCCTGCTTTTTATATAGACTTCCGTCTCGGGCGAATTTATGTATTTCGGCTGCGAATTATCCAGGACCCTCGCACCGAACGCCACGACCCTGTCCTTGATATCAAATATCGGGAATATTATCTTGTTCCTGAACCTGTCGTAGTGCCCGCCGCCTTCCCTCGGGAGTACGAGCCCCGAACGCTCGAGCACGGCAAGGTCCAAGCCCTTGCCCTTCGCGTAATTTATCAGGCCGCTCCATTCATCGGGCGCGAACCCGAGCTTCGCTTTCCCGGAGGCTTCTTCGCCTATCCCGCGGCCTTTTAGGTACTCCGCGGCGCGTTTGCCGGCGTCGGTATTCAACAGCATCGAACGGTAGAATGCCGCGGCCATTTCGTTCGTCTTGTATATCTGGACCGCGTAACTGCTCGTCTCGAACTGGCTGCGCGTGAAGCTCGGAAGCTTTACCCCCGCCTTTTCCGCCAGGGTCCTTACAGCTTCCGGGAAATCGATGTTCTCCATCTTCATCACGAACCCGAAAACATTCCCTCCGGCGCCGCATCCGAAGCAATGGAATATCTGCTTCGCGGGACTTATCATGAAAGACGGCGTCTTTTCCTTATGGAACGGGCAGTTCGCCTTGTAATTCCTTCCGGCGCGCCTGAGCGGTATGTAACTTCCGATCACGGCCACTATGTCGGACTTGCCCTGTATCTCTTCTAATACCTGTTCCGAGAATGCCATTATTTCCCGCGGCTAACCCTTTCGAATCCCGAACAGCCGATGAACTCAAATTTGTCCTCTTTCGCCAGCTTGTCAAAAAGGAGGTTAAGCCCCAGGTTGTCGCTCGATATATGGCCGGCGATGACTATATTTATATGGCCCTTCTGCGCGTTCTTCAGGTGGTCCTCCCCGAGGTGCATGGCGACAATCGTACCGACGCCAGCGGCCTCTAGCTTCTCGAACATATTCGTCGGCCCCTCGGTGCCCCCGGTCATGTCCACGAAGACCTTGCCCGCCCGGTTCTTCGGATCTCCGAAAAATACGCGCGGACCGGCGTTGACCTTCATCGCATGCTGGTATTCCGGTATATCTTTCAATACGTCTATAACATCCGCGACAGTATCCGGCTTCTTCGAGTCCACCAATTTCTGCAGGTACGAGACAACATGGTTATCCGCGGGAGTGTGCACGCACATCATGGGTATCCCGAGAAGCCTCGCGGCATCGACCGCACGCGTGTGGTTGGCCGGCATTACCCTGCGCTCGACTTCCTTGACCCTGTCCCTCATTATCCCCTCTGCGACATTTATCGGGACGCCGAACTTTGCCCATATGTCAGGCTGCATGTTCATAACTTCATAGAAACTTGCCCACGCGCGGCCCTCCGGATGATGGGCCATCACCAGGTCTATCTTCTTCCCCTTCTGGTTCAGCCTGTCGGCCAGGATGACTTCCGCCGCTTCCACATCGACGCCGACCATTATCCTCCTGACCTCGGCCGAGCCCTCGCCGTAGAGTATCCTGCTGTCCGCGTACGGGTTCTGCAGCCTATCCTTGTCGAAATACTCTTTATCTTTCTCCTTCAGCGCTTCGAGGTCCTTCTTCGCCTTAGCGAGCACCAAGGCGACCGCATCCTTGCCGCGCGGATCGGCGGCGATGCCTTCCCTTACCACCAGATCATAGATCTTGGATAATTTCAATTTCTCCTCCTGTTATTTGTCTAATTTTATTTCTTCGGGCGAGGTCCTAACGACTACCTGATATACGTACGGAGCGATCTTCTTTATGTACGGACCGGTCAGCGAGCGCTCATCCACCGACTTCACGAGATAATCCACCTGCAGTATGCCGAAGAGCGCGAAAAGCAGGCTCATCAGTATAGCGCCCCTGAGCAGCCCCGATATGAACCCTCCCCACTGGTTTATCTTATCGGCAAATGCGAGCTTGACCACTTTCGTGACCCCGAGCGCCACTAATTTAAGACTTAGCATACACAGTAAAATTAGAATTAAAAAAGAAACCCCGTCTACGAGATT
>JAQUSA010000080.1 GCA_028715315.1 Candidatus Omnitrophota bacterium
AAAAGATATCCCCGGATTCGATGCGCGAGGCGAAGGAATACGGTTTTAGCGACAGGCAGATCGCGGACCTTACCCATTCCGATGAGGTCTCGGTCAGGAATTGGCGCAAGAAACGCGGGATCGAGGCCGCCTTTAAACTGGTCGACACATGTGCGGCTGAATTTGAGGCGCACACCCCCTACTATTATTCCACCTATGAGGATAAGGACGAGGGCAGGGTCTCTAAAAGGAAAAAGATCATGATCCTTGGCGGGGGCCCAAACAGGATAGGGCAGGGCATAGAGTTCGACTATTGCTGTTGCCACGCCTCGTTCATCCTCAAGGAGTTGGGATACGAGACGATCATGGTCAACTCCAATCCCGAGACCGTCTCCACGGACTACGATACTTCCGACAAATTATATTTCGAGCCCCTGACATTTGAAGATGTGATGAATATCGTCGACAGAGAAAAACCGGACGGGGTCATAGTGCAGTTTGGCGGGCAGACCCCCCTGAACCTGGCCAGGAAGCTGGATGAGGCGGGAGCCCCCATCATAGGCACCAGCGTAAGATCGATAGACCTGGCCGAAGACCGCGAGAAATTTTCCGGGATCCTCAGGAAATTGAAGATCAACCAGCCGGAGAATGGTTCCGTCTTCTCAAGGGAAGAGGCGATGAAAATTGCGGCGAAGATCGGTTTTCCCGTCCTGGTAAGGCCCTCGTATGTATTGGGCGGCAGGGCGATGAGGATCGTCTACGACGAAGAGTCGCTGGACCTGTTCTTCAAAGAGGCCCGGGAGGCTTCGCTGGGCGGCCCGATCCTGATAGATAAGTTTTTAGAAGACGCCACCGAAGTCGATGTTGACGCGGTCTCCGACGGTGAAATGACCGTTATCGGCGGTATAATGGAGCACATTGAAGAGGCCGGCGTGCATTCAGGCGATTCGGCCTGCGTCCTGCCGCCGCATACCCTCGGGGACGATATCCTCGGCCTGATAAGAAAATATACCCACGCATTAGCGAAGGAATTAAATGTCAAAGGCCTGATCAATATCCAGTTCGCAATAAAAGGGGATACGGTTTACGTCCTGGAGGTCAACCCCAGGGCCTCAAGGACCGTCCCTTTTGTCAGCAAGGCGACGGGCGTTCCCTTGGCCAAAGTCGCCGCCCAGGTTATGGCAGGCAGGACATTGAAAGAACTGGGCATTACAAGGGAAAAAGAGGTAGCCCATTTCGCGGTAAAAGAATCGGTGCTCCCATTCTCGCGCTTTTCGGGCGCGGATATCATCCTGGGGCCGGAAATGAAATCGACCGGAGAGGTGATGGGGATAGATTATTCCTTCGGGACGGCGTTTTTTAAATCCCAACTCGCCGCTTTGCAGGGGCTGCCCTTATCAGGCAAGGTCTTTATCAGCGTCAAGAATGCCGATAAAAGGAACATAGTTTTCGTCGCGAAGAAGCTTTCCGACCTCGGTTTTGAGATCCTGGCTACCAGGGGAACGGCAAAGGCCCTGTTGTCCAATAATATTCCCGCCCAGGCGGCAGGCAAGGTAGGCGAGGGGGACATTGAGATCCTGGACCTGATCAAGGATAATAAGCTGAAGCTTATTATCAATACGCCTTCGGGGCAGAGGGGCCAATCCGACATGAGGCCCATCAGAAGCCTTGCTGTGGCGCGCGGTGTGCCCTGTATCACTACCCTGCAGGGCGCCCAGGCCGCCGTCAGCGGGATAGAGGCGGCGTTAAAAAGGCAGTTAGACGTTAAGTCCCTGCAGGAATATTTAGCAGGATAGTCCCTTTCTCCTTGCCAAAACGGGGAGCGCCTGGTATAATACATAAACCAAATTAAGAGAATGGGTTGAACGGGGCCCTGTTAGAAGACAGGGCTTTTTTTTATCCCCAATATTGAGGACAGCAAAAGATGATATCGGCAAACGGCATATCGCTGCATTTCGGCGCCCGGAAGTTGTTTTCCGACGTCAATATAATATTTTCCCCGGGGAATTGCTACGGGCTGATAGGGGCCAACGGTTCGGGGAAATCCACGTTTTTGAAGATACTCTCAGGGGAGCTGGAATCGACCGCGGGCGAGGTCGCAGTGACTCCGGGCGAGCGGATTGCCGTCCTGAAGCAGGACCAGTTCGCCTTCGACGGATTCACGGCCCTGAATACCGTCATCATGGGCCATAAAAGGCTCTATGATATCATTGAGCAAAAAGAGTCGCTCCACGCCAAGAAGGATTTTTCCGACAAGGACGGGATGGACCTCGCCGACCTTGAGGCGGAGTTCTCGATGCTGGACGGGTGGAACGCAGAATCCGACGCGGCAAAATTGTTAAGCGATCTGGGCATTACGGAGGAATTCCACGGGGTCGAGATGAAACAGCTGGAAGAGGGGCAGAAGGTGCGCGTGCTGCTCGCCCAGGCCCTGTTCGGCAACCCCGATATACTGCTTCTTGATGAGCCCACGAACCACCTTGATATCGAGAACTGCATGTGGCTTGAGAATTTCCTGTCCAATTTCAAGAATACCGCCGTCGTCGTATCCCATGACCGCCATTTCCTGGATAAGGTCTGCACGCATATCGCGGATATCGATTACGGCAAGATCCAGCTGTACCCGGGAAATTTCACTTTCTGGATGGAATCGACGCAGCTTGTCCTCAGGCAGCGCATAGAAGCCAACAAGAAGATCGAGAGGAAAAGGGAAGAGCTGAAAAGTTTTATCGCCCGTTTCAGCGCAAACGCTTCTAAGGCGAAACAGGCGACCAGCCGCAAAAAGATCCTTGAGAAGCTTACCCTCGAAGACATAATACCTTCCTCAAGGCGGAGCCCGTATATAAATTTTGAACAATCGCGCGAGGCGGGGAACAACGTCCTGGCCATCAACGGCCTATCAAGGTCGCTTGACGGGCTGGACATGTTCAAGGGCCTTGCCTTTACCGTAGAAAAGGGAGATAAGATCGCTTTTGTCGGTTCCGATGACCTCGCCAACACGACGCTGTTCCAGGTCCTCGCGGGGGAAGCGAAGCCGGACGGCGGCAGTTATAAGTGGGGCGCCTCTGTCAACCTGGCGTATTATCCGAAGGATAACGCGAAATATTTCGATTCGGACAGCAACCTTATAGATTGGCTTCGCCAGTATTCGAATGACGCCGACCTGGGTTTTGTGCGCGGGTTCCTGGGGCGCATGCTTTTTTCCGGGGACGAATCCCTTAAACAGGTAAGGGTCCTGTCAGGCGGCGAGCGCGTCAGGTGCATGCTCTCGCGCATGATGGTCGCCCAGCCTAATGTAATGATCCTGGACCAGCCGACCAACCACCTTGACCTGGAATCGATCGAGGCCTTGAATAAGGGCCTGGAGAAGTTCGAGGGGACCCTGCTCTTCGCTTCGCATGACCACCAGCTGATACAGACGGTGGCTAACCGCATCATCGAGATCACGGCGGACGGTTTTATCGACCGTTCCGGCATAACATATGACGAGTACCTGTCCGACAGAAAAGCCAAGGGCCAGCCCCGCCTGATATACTCTTAAAGCGGTTTCTCGAAACTCCTTTTCAGGCAGCTCTATGACTTCATAAAGAAATTGACAGTAATAATTATGATATGATATAAATGATATGTAGTTTTAGCAGGAAATCCGGTGTGAATCCGGGACTGTACCCGCAACTGTATGCAGGATTGTGAAAGCCTGCGAGTCAGAATGCGAAGGCCTCCGGGAAGAGAGGTGCTAAAGTAGTCCTAGTGTAAAAGACTATTTGACCCAACCTCTATCGGGCAGGTTGGGTTTTTTGTTTCGCAGTATAGATATATACGGGTCCTGACATTTCAGGATAACAGGGAAGCTTGTAAAGTCAAGCGCGGTCCCGCCGCTGTAACCGGGAACGAAAGCCACGATTGGCCACTGTCTTGTAGCTATCAGGATGGGAAGGCGTGGCGAGTAGGTCGATCCGGAAGCCAGAAGACCTGCCCGTATATCGGAAGCTTAGTTATTAAGTAATGCCCAATAACTAAAGATTCCTCGCGGAAGGATTAAGTAAGCAGGGTGCAATCCTTAAGCTTTTATAGCATGCTTAAGGATTTTTATTTTATGGCGGATATGATGGCAAATATAAAGGGAAAAATGCTGCTTCTACCATTCAGGATCGGCACTACATCGTATATTTACGCCGATGATATCTTGTCGAACGTGCATAAATTAGAAGGTAAGGTCGATGATATAGAGTTGATATTGTTCGAGGCCGGCAGGGTCGGAAATATCCCCGGGCAAAAAGACCTGGAAGAACTAAAGCGCGTAGGCAGCAGCCAGGATTTGACATATACCGTCCACTTGCCCCTGGATATCGACCTTGGCAGCGGGACGAGCGGCAAGAGGAAGAGTGCGGTAGAGCAGGTGGGGGAACTCGTTGGCCGCATGTCTGTGCTTAATCCGCATGCGTATATATTGCATATGAACCTGTCAAAACGGTCCGAAAGAAATATCGGACGCTGGCAGGGCAGGGTCAGCCGGTCATTAGAGGAGATCGCCAGACTCCGGTCGGTCGTGCCGCAGAACATAGCTATCGAAAATTTGAGCTATCCCTTCGGCTACATCGATACCCTGGTCCTGAGGAACGGTTTTTCGATCTGCGTGGATATCGGACACCTTATTGTTATGGGAATCGACCCGCTGGAGCATCTGAAAAGATATTTTGGCGTGACACGCGTGATCCATCTCCATGGAGTTGATGGAAGAAAGGATCACGTGTCCCTGAAGCATCTCGATGCGGTATTGATGCGGCGAATAATACGGTTCTTGAAAGACAATAGCTACCGAGGAGTGTTAACTCTGGAAATATTTTCGCAGACGGATTTCTATGAGTCCATGGGGGTTTTATGGGAAAACATACCCCTGTGTCCGGCTTATCAAAAAAACGGCAAATAAAGTTACCCCTGGAGGTAGACATGACGGTCCTCGCTGAAAAGACATTCGAAAAAATAACGAAGAGGGACGGCTCCAAAGAGAAGTTCGATTTTAGTAAGATTGTGAATGCCATAAATATGGCTGGAACGGCGACGGGGGAGTTCGGGATCGAAACTGCCGAAAAGCTGGCCGGGAAGGTCTTAAATACAGTTTTTCAGTTTACCGTCCGCGATTGTCCTTCGGTCGAGATGGTGCAGGATATTGTCGAAGAGGTGCTTATATCATCTCCGTATAAAAAAGCCGCCAAGGCGTTCATCCTGTACAGGGACGAGCATGCCAGGATCAGGGAAGTCACATCGAAATTCAACGTCAACTTAGTAGACCAATATATAAACAACA
>JAQUSA010000081.1 GCA_028715315.1 Candidatus Omnitrophota bacterium
CACGCCCTTGCAATCCATCTTATACGCAAGCAGGTAGACCTCACGCACGCCGTCAGGCGTGGCGTTGTTCGCGAAATTGACCGTCTTCGAGACCGCGTTATCGGTATACTTCTGGAAGGCGGCCTGCATCCTTATGTGCCATATCGGGGTTATGTCGTGCGCGGTAACGAATATCCTCTTTACGTCCTCGGGGACCTCATCTATATCGTGCAGGCTCCCTTTCTCGGCTATCTTCTTCATGAGCTCTTCGGAATAGAACCCGCGCGCCCTGGCAGTCTCCTCGAAGAGCCTGTTAGTCTCGACCAGCTTCGTCTTGTCCATGACCTCGCGATAATACGATATCGCGAATATGGGCTCGATGCCGCTGGAGGTATCTGCCAGTATCGAGAGCGTCCCGGTCGGCGCTATCGTTGTGAGCGTCGCGTTCCTCATGCTCGGTCCGTCGGAATATATCGAGTTCTGGAAATTCGGGAAGGTCCCGCGCCTCAAAGCCAGCGCGTGAGATTCCCTCCTCGATTCCTCCTGTATGAACGACATGACCTTTTCGGCGAGTTCTATCGCCTCGTCGGAATTATAGGGCACTCCGAGCTTTATGAGCATCTCGGCGAAACCCATCACGCCGAGGCCTATCTTGCGGTTCGACTTCGTCATCTGCTCGATCTGCTGGAGCGGGAACTTGTTCATGTCTATGACGTTGTCTAGGAAATGGATCGCGAGGCGCGTCGTCTCGCGCAGCTTCTCCCAGTCTATCTGCGGGGAGGACGTGTCGGCCCTGACCATCTTAATGAGGTTGATCGAGCCGAGGTTGCAGCTCTCATACGGCAGCAGCGGCTGCTCGCCGCACGGGTTCGTCGATTCTATCTGCCCGACCTGCGGCGTCGGGTTCGACTTGTTTATCCTGTCTATGAATATTATGCCGGGTTCGCCGTTCTTCCAGGCCCTCTCGACTATCATGTCGAAGACTTCCCGCGAGTTCAGCTTCCCGACGGCCTTCTTGTTATGCGGGGATATGAGGTCGTACTCCTCGTCGCGCTCGACCTTCCTCATGAACTCTTCGGTTATCGCGACCGATATGTTGAAATTCGTTATGTCCTTGTCGGTCTCCTTGCACTTGATGAAATCCAGTATATCCGGGTGGTCGATGCGCAGGATGCCCATATTCGCGCCGCGGCGCGTGCCGCCCTGTTTTACCGCGTGGGTCGCCGCGTCGAAAACCTTCATGAACGACACCGGGCCGCTCGCGATGCCGCCGGTCGTCTTTACCATGCTGTTCGCCGGGCGGAGCCTCGAGAACGAAAAGCCGGTGCCGCCGCCCGAACGGTGTATCAGCGCGGTGTTCTTTATGGTCTCGAATATCGACTCCATGGAATCTTCAATGGGCAGGACGAAACAAGCCGAGAGCTGCTGGAGCTCGCGGCCGGCGTTCATAAGCGTCGGAGAATTAGGAAGGAAATCCAGCCTGGAAATCATCGCGTTAAATTCTTCCTCGAGCTTTGCCGCGTTATAATCCGGATCGTAATATAAGTCCGCTGAAGCTATGTTGCGGGATACCCTCCTGAAGAGCTCCTCGGGAGTCTCTATCGGGCGCCCTTCCGCGTCCTTGCGCAGATAGCGTTTCTCGAGGACCTTCCTTGAATTTGCCGACAAACCACCCTGCTGTAGTCTCATATCCCCCATGTCTAAAACCCCCTTTTTCCACCTCAAAGTATAGTCAAGCCCTAGTAGCTTGTCAAGGAAAAAATACTATATGTTGTGTCTCCCGACGACAAAAACCCCGTATTTTGTGGGTATACAACTGGTATATGAGGTTCCTGCTTTCGGCTTCCTCGGGACCTTTGATGATTATACCGCGGCCCCTATTTTTTTGCCTTACCCTGGTTAGCGACGGCTTCCATCGCCTTCTTTACCTCTTCGGGGTCGCCGAGGTAGTAGTGCTTGATCGGCTTCAGGTCGTCGTCAAGTTCATAGACGAGCGGCATGCCCGTCGGTATGTTGAGCCCCACTATATCCTGGTCCGATACGTTATCGAGGTATTTCACGAGCGCCCTCAAACTGTTGCCGTGCGCGGCTATTATTACGCGCTTGCCGCTCTTGACTACCGGCGCTATCGTTTCGTGCCAGTAAGGCAGGAAGCGGGCGACGGTGTCCTTCAGGCATTCGGTCAGGGGCACTTCGTTGGGCTTGAGGCTCTCGTAGCGCGGGTCCTTCGCCGGGCTGCGCGGGTCGTCCTTCTCGAGCGCCGGCGGCGGGGTATCATAGCTGCGGCGCCATACCAGTACCTGCTGGTCCCCGTATTTCGCGGCGGTCTCGGCCTTGTTAAGGCCCTGCAGCGCGCCGTAATGCCTCTCGTTCAGGCGCCATGAATTATAAACGGGTATCCACATGAGGTCCATGCCGTCGAGCGTCATCCAGAGCGTGCGGATGGCCCTCTTCAGGACGGACGTGAAAGCAACGTCAAAGACAAAACCTTCTTTTTTCAGCACTTCGCCGGCCTTCTTCGCCTCGGAAAGGCCTTTCTCCGAAAGGTCTACGTCGGTCCATCCGGTGAAACGGTTCTCCTTGTTCCAGGTGCTCTCTCCGTGGCGCAGCAATACGACTTTATACATTATATCCTCCTATATAGGGGACACTCTGCTTTTGCAGGGTGTCCCCATTGCTGATTATATTATATTACGTCCTCAAATTCAACATCATCAAATCCGCCGCCGGCCTTCTCGACTTCCATGAAACGTTCGAGTATGCTGCCTTCCTGCAGGAAGCGCGAGACCTCGGTAAAGATGCTCCCGGCATAGCCGCCGGAATAGTTCTTCATCCAGCGCGCCGAGCGGTCTATCGCCGGCTTCAAGAGTATAAGGTTGTCCTTGGCGCGCGTCGCCGCGACATAAAAAAGCCGGCGCTCTTCTTCTATGGCATCCTTATCCTCCATCGCCTGGTATGACGGGAGGTGCCCTTCGGCGACGTATATAAGGAATACGGTGTGCCATTCGAGCCCCTTGGCCGAGTGTATGGTGGAAAGCGTCATCGCGTGGTCGTGCTTGCCCTTGAGCCCGGCTTCAAGGATGCTCTTCTCGGGCGGCTCAAGCGCCATGTCGGTAAGGAATGATTCGAGCGACTTATACCTTCCGGCGATGCGCTCGAGCGAGTTCAGGTCGGGCGCGCGCTTGTGGTAATCGTCGTACTTGGCCTTCAACAACGGCCCGTAATATTCGAGGAATCCCTTAATAAGCGCTCCCGGAAGATGCTCCTGCGGCTTCACGCCCCTTAATATGTCCACAAGGTCCGCAAGGTCGGGATGTTTTTTCAATATTCCTTCGTCTATGTCGAGCCCCTGCTTTTTGTCTATCATCTGCTCGGTTATCCTGCCGGCGGTCTTTTCACCGATGCCGCGCATCAGCATCAGGGCCCTGTGCCAGTTGACCTGGTCGGCCGGGTTGTGCGCGATGCGCAGGTACGACAGTATATCCTTTATATGCGCCGCCTCGACAAACCTCTGCCCGCCGTATTTCAGGAACGGGATGCCGTGGTTAGCGAGCTCGATCTCGAGGTCGTTCGAGTGCCATCCCGCGCGGAAGAGCACCGCGATATCCTTGAGCATCACCCCGTCATCCACGAGCTCAAGCACCTTTTGGACGACGTATTTCGACTGCACGTTCTCGTCGCGCGCCTCGACGAATATCGGCGCTTTGCCCGCCCCCTTGTTCGTGAAGAGCGTCTTCTCGAACTTCTCATCGGCGTTCTTTATGACCTCGTTAGTAAGGTCGAGTATCGGCTGGGTCGAGCGGTAGTTCTCCTCGAGCATGATGACCGTGGCGCCCTTGAAGACCTTCGGGAAATCGATTATGTTCTTGAAGTTCGCGCCGCGGAACGAGTATATGCTCTGCGAATCGTCGCCGACGACCATCACATTATCGTGCTCTGACGCAAGCAGGCGCACGATGTCGGCCTGGAGCTTATTCGTGTCCTGGTATTCGTCGACCATTATATATTTATACTGTCCGGATAACCTCGCGCGGACTTCCTTGTGCTCGTGCAGGAGTTTCTTCAAAAAAACGAGAAGGTCGTCGTAGTCCATCAGCGATTTCGCGTGCTTGTATTTTATGTACCCTTCCTTTATCCTCTTTATCTCTTCTTCCCATTCCGAGAACTGCGGGTACTCGAGCGCGAGGACCGAGCCGATATCCTGGGACTTGTTGACCGACTTGGAAATGACGTCGAGCAGCGCTCCCTTGCGTGGGAAATGCTTGCTCCTGTCCATATGTCCGAGCCCGAGCTTCTCGCGGACGATATTGACCGCGTCTTCCGCGTCGGATTCGTCGGTTATCGTGAAGTTACTTGGAAAACCAATCAGTTTGGCGTATTTGCGCAGGACCATGTTCGCGAAGGAATGGAAAGTGCCTCCTGCTACGCGCTCGCAGCGGTCGTCGAGCAGTTTCGCGGCGCGGCGGAGCATCTCTTGCGAGGCCTTGCGCGTGAACGTAAGAAGCAAAATATGGTCGGGCTTGACGCCCTTCTCGACAAGGTAAGCCACGCGGTAGACAAGCGTGCGCGTCTTTCCGCTTCCCGCCCCCGCGATGACAAGGTAAGGCCCTTCGGTGGACTCGACAGCTTTCAGCTGGGCGGGGTTCAACTCTTTCTTGTAGTTAATCATAGGGACGGCTCTTGAGCTAATCGGAGAACTGTCCCCGATTTTTCTACTATCTGCCGCTCTGAAGGATATGTCATTATCTTAAGTGCTTCTTTTATGGACAGCCAGCTGACATCTTCAGCGTCCGTATCGTGGTCTTTCGTGTCGCCCGAAACATACCTGACCAGGAAGAACGTCACGGTCTTATTGATAACGATCTCTTCTTCCGGCAGGTCGAACGAATATTTTATCTTCCCGATCTCTTTTTCTATGACACCGGTCAGGCCCGTCTCTTCGCGTATCTCGCGCAGGGCCGCCTGTTCGGGGGTCTCCTGTTTTGCTATCTTGCCCTTGGGAAGGCAGAACACTTTCCCGCCGCCACGCGTCAATATAACTATCTCTAACCCGTTGCCGGATTTCCTATAGACGACACCGCCAGCCGAAAATTGAAGTTTTTCCATAAATAAAAAGGCCTCCTTCATTACCTCTGAGGTGAGCCGACAATACTTCACCAAACCGGACAGCTTGAAACCGTCCGACCGTCGACATACTAGTCGAAGGCAATGAAGGAGGTCCGGGGAGATTTATTACT
>JAQUSA010000082.1 GCA_028715315.1 Candidatus Omnitrophota bacterium
CTTTTCGATATCGCCTTCATGAGGCACATGCCGAACATGACGCTCCTCGCGCCGAAGGACCAGGCCGAACTCAAGGGCATGATGGATTACGCGGTGAACCGCTGCTCCGGCCCGGTCGCTATAAGATATCCGCGGGGCAAGATAGTCGCACCGCCGGTCCTCGAGACCGATACCCCGATCGCCTGCGGGAAGGCCGAGGTAATGTCAAAGGAAGGCGAGGTCGCGATACTCGCGGTTGGCTCTATGGTCTGGCCCGCCTGCGCGGCCGCAGGGCTGTTGTTCAACGAGGGGATCAAGACCTCGCTGATAAACGTAAGGTTCATCAAGCCGCTCGATGAAGGACTGCTGAAAAGCCTGGCCGCAAGGACAAAGAAATTCGTTACGGTCGAGGAAGGCGTCCTCGAGGGCGGTTTCGGAAGCGCGATCCTCGAGTTCTTCGAAAGGGAGAGGATAAGCGACGTTTCCGTAAAGAGGCTTGGATTCCCTTCAAAGTTCGTTGAGCACGGCAGGAAAGAGGATTTATTTAAGGCGTACGGGCTCGACGCCTACGGGATAGCCTCGGAAATAAAGAAGATGTTCTCGAAAGGGAAAGCGGTAAAGGCCTGATGGGAAAAATAACCATAGACAGGAATGCGTGCAAAGGCTGCGGGCTCTGCGCGATCAATTGCCCCGAGAAACTTATTATAATCGATGAGTCCATGAACGTCAGGGGCGTGCATCCCGCGAAATTCACGGAGACGGACCCTGAAAAATGCAAAGGGTGCAAGATGTGCGCTATAATGTGCCCGGAAGTCTGTATAGAGGTATACAAGTAAAATTATGGCAAAAATACTCATGTGCGGTAACGAGGTGATAGGTGAAGCCGCGGTCCATGCCGGCTGTACTTTTTACGCGGGTTACCCGATAACGCCGCAGAACGAGCTGACGCATTACATGTCCTTCCGCATGCAGGAGGCGGGCGGCACTTTCATACAGGCGGAATCGGAACTCGCGGCGATAAACCTGGTTTTGGGCGCTTCGGCCGCCGGAGCGCGCGCGATGACATCGAGTTCCAGCCCCGGCATAAGCCTGAAGCAGGAAGGCATATCATACATGGCGGCCTGCCAGCTTCCGGCGGTAATAGTGAATATGATGCGCGGAGGCCCTGGCCTGGGCAATATCGCCCCGTCGCAGGCGGATTATTTCCAGGCGACACGCGGCGGCGGACACGGAGATTACAGGACTATGGTCCTGGCCCCGTCGACCGTAGAGGAGGCGTGGAACCTGACCCAGCTTGCCTTCGACCTGGCCGATGAATACAGGAATCCAGTTATGATACTCGGCGACGGCATACTCGGCCAGATGATGGAGCCGGTCGAGGTGGTAAGGCGCCACTTGAACGGCAGGAACGCGGTCAGCTCGCATAAGCCGTGGGCCCTTACCGGATGCAAAGGGCGCAAGCCCAATGTCGTCCGCTCCCTTTTTCTCGGGGAGGGAGAGCTCGAGGAGCTCAACAGGATAATGCAGATGAAATATAACAAGATAAAGTCCAAGGAACCCCGGTTCGAATCGCTTTATACCGAGGACTCGGACCTGGTCGTCGTCGCGTACGGGACGACGAGCAGGATAGTCCGCTCGGCTATCTCGAAGGCCCGCCATGAGCACCTCCATGTCGGGATGTTCAGGCCGGTGACGTTATGGCCGTTCCCCGAGGCCCAGCTGCAGAAGCTGGCGAGGAAATCGAAAGCATTCCTTGTGGTCGAGATGAGCGCCGGACAGATGTTAGACGACGTGAAGCTTTCGATACTCGGGCAAAGGCCGATACATTTCCACGGAAGGGCCGGAGGCGGCGTGCCGACCGAGGAAGCGATCATAGAGGCGATAAAGGATATCCTGAAGCCGAAGTCCAGGAAAAGGGTGTACGCATGAAGAAAGTATTCGAGCGCCCCGCGTCTTTAAGGGCTGTGCCCACGCACTATTGCTCGGGCTGCGGCCACAGCATCGTGCATAGGCTGGTCTGCGAAGTCATAGACGAGCTGGGTATCCGCGAGGATGTCATTGCGGTCTGTCCTGTCGGATGCGCTGTCATAGCGTATGAATATTGGGACTTTGACTGCTCGGAAGCCCCGCACGGCAGGACGCCGTGCGTAGCGACGGGAATAAAACGCGTGCATCCCGACAAAGTTGTTTTCAGCTACCAGGGCGACGGTGACCTCGCCGCTATAGGGACGGCCGAGATAATACACACGGCCAACCGCGGCGAGAACATCACGGTCTTCTTCATAAATAACGGTGTATACGGAATGACCAACGGGCAGATGGCGCCCACTACGCTTATCGGGCAGAAGACGTCCACTTCGATACACGGCCGCGATATCACGAGGGACGGTTACCCGATGAAGATGTCGGAGCTGCTGTCGCAATTGCCCGGCGCGAAATACATAGAGAGGGTCTCGGTGGACAATCCCGCGAATGTGCTGAAGACGAGAGCGGCTATAAAGAAGGCGCTGAAGTGCCAGATGGAAGGGAAGGGGTTCTCGCTGGTCGAGATATTGTCGCCGTGCCCGACATACTGGGGCCTCTCGCCTAAGGACGCCTGCAGGCGGATCGAGGACGAGATGTCCAAAGCCTTCCCGCTAGGCGTGATAAAGGACGCATAAATGAAAGAAGAGATAATCTTCGCCGGTTTCGGAGGCCAGGGGATCATGGTGATGGGCAAGGTGCTTGCCTGGGCCGCGATGAAGGAAGGCCTAAAGGTCACGTGGATGCCGTCATACGGCGCGGAAGTGCGCGGCGGGACTGCGCATTCGATGGTGGTCATATCGGACGAGATGGTCCCCTCGCCGGTCGTGACGAGCCCGACCGCCTGTGTCGTGATGAACAGGCCTTCTATGGACAGGTACGAGGATTCCCTCGCGCCGTCGGGCACACTGATAGTTAACGAAACGCTTATAGACAGGCAGCCCTCCAGGGGCGATATAGACGTGTTGAGGATACCCGTTACCAAGATGGCGACCGATATGGGAAATACGCGGATCGCCAACATGATAGCGCTCGGGGCCCTGAACGCTAAGCTGAAGCTGGTATCGATGAGGGCCCTGGTCGACGCTTTAAAGGATGTCATCCCTCCCGACAAGCACAGCCTTTTACCCATGAACGAGCAGGCGCTGAAAGAGGGCGCCAGGCTTGTGGCGAGGCAATGATATGGTAAGGGTCAGGTTCGCCCCGTCGCCGACGGGATTTTTGCATATAGGGAGCGCGCGGACCGCGCTCTTCAACTGGCTTTTTGCGAGGCACGAGAAGGGCGTATTCGTCTTCAGGGTCGAAGATACCGACAGGGAGCGCTCAAAGGACGAGTTCCTCCAGGAGATAATAAGCTCGCTGAAATGGCTCGGGATGGACTGGGACGAGGGGCCGTTCTACCAGACCAAGAGGCTGGACGCCTACCGCAGTTATGCGCAGAAGCTGCTTAAGGAGGGAAAGGCATACGAGGCCGAGGGCACGCTTGGCGGCGAAAAGGCGATAATATTGTCGATGCCAAAGGAAATAATGGTCATGGAGGACATCGTCCATGGCAAGGTCACCTTCGACATGAACCTGCAGAAGGACCTCGTGCTGATGAAATCCGACGGCTTCCCGGCGTATAACTTCGCGTGCGTGATAGACGATGACGATATGAAGATAACGCATGTCATACGCGGGGACGACCACATATCTAACACCCCGAAGCAGCTTGCCTTATATAAAGCCCTCGGGATAGAGCCGCCCAAGTTCGCGCATATCCCGATGATCCTCGGGACCGACCGTTCGAGGATGTCGAAACGCCACGGGGCGACCTCGATATCGGAATACAGGCAGATGGGATTCCTGCCGGACGCGCTCGTGAACTATATATCGCTTCTCGGCTGGGCCCCGTCGGACGACAAGGAGGTCCTGCCGATAGCCGGGATAATAAAAGAATTTTCGCTCGAGAAGGTCGGAAAGACCGGGGCGGTATTCGACATCAATAAATTGACGTGGATGAACGGGGAATATATCAGGGCGAAAAAGACAGAGGACCTGGCGGATATGATAGTCCCCGGGCTTAAGCGGGAGGGCGCCCTGAACGACGGCTTCGATAAGGGAAAGCTGGCTGAGGTCGTCAAATTATTCCAGCCGCGCGCAAAGACGATAAAGGAGCTGGCGGACTCCGCCGCGCCGTTCTTTACCGACGTGATGGAATTTGACGCGGCAGCGGTCTCTTCCATCCTGGATAAGGACGGCGTGAAACAGAAGCTCGAAGCCGTCATAAGCAGGTTTTCCGCGATCGATGATTTCACTGCGCCCGCGCTCGAGGAATGCGTCAGGAAGCTGGCCGCCGAGCTGGGCCTGAAAGCCTCCGAGCTGATCCATCCGATAAGGGTTGCGATAACGGGCCACAAGGTCGGCGCGAGCCTGTTCGAAACGGTAGCGCTGGTCGGCAAGGAGAGATCCATAACGCGGCTCAGGTCCGCGCTGGAGAAAGCAAGACCATGAAAAGGACGATAACCGTGATAGCCGCAATGCTGGCATGCCTGCTGGCTTTTAAGCCGTCCTGCGAGGCCGAGAAGGTGTATTATACCGACGGCAGGGTCGCCGACGAAAAGATCATATCCCGGAGCAGGGATACGATAAAGCTAACCCGCACTTCGGGAGAGGTAAGCGTCAAAAGGGACCGTATCGATAAGATATTGAACGATGACGGGTCCGTGTCGAGATACGATTACGAGGGCATATGCAACGCCATAAAGGATAAAGTGAAGGAAGGCAAATATGCGGAGGCCGCTTCTTTTTGCGACACCCTGCTGCAGGCCTTTCCCAAGAGTTCCGAGATACACTACCTGCGCGCCGTATTAAACCATAAGGCGGGCGACCTGTCAAAGACGAAAGAAGACTATAATTTTGTGCTCGAAAAGGGGACGGTAGACGCGAAGATACTGAACAACCTCGGGGCCATATACGCGACCGACAAGGATAACGCCAAGGCCGCGGAGATGTTCAACAAGGCGATCGAGCAGGACCCCTCTCTCGCCGAGGCGCACTTTAACCTGGCCGGGATGCTGGTGATGGACAAGGATTTCCCGGGCGCGATAAACGAATATAACAAAGTGATCGAGAAGGAACCCGATAATGTGGAGGCCCTTTATAACCTCGGGGCGGCGTATTCGAGCAGGGGCGATAACGTTTCCGCGA